>DMEM01000101.1 GCA_003450915.1 Alphaproteobacteria bacterium | reverse complement strand
ACTTGAACGAATGATAAAGCGCCTTCTCATTCATTTTTAGACGTAAAGACAATCTAATCAACCTCTTGTAAAAGTCTTCGTGAGGCTTTATTTCAATCGCATTCTCTAATTTTGTAATGGCTTCGAGAAATAACTCCTCAGTAATTAGGATTCCAGCCATTGCATTTAATACAAAAGGATCTTTATTGTTGACATCTAAAAAATCATTTATGTATCTCAAAGCAATAGTAGAAAATCCCAAGCGTGACAGCAGGTTTGCAAAATTAATGATAGCTGAAGAGTTAGATGGGTTGTTTTTGATGGCTAAAAAAGAAAAGTGCAAAGCCCAACCATAGTTGTTTTTAATCTTGTTGTTTAAGGCTAACCCGTGGTAGGCGTTAAACAGTCCATTTTTGGAAAAATAACTTCCGTAGTTATTAATAATTTTTAATGCTAACTCTGGCCTTTTTTTTCCTACAACTTGAGTAAGCGTAGCAAGGCGTATTGATGATGTCCTCCTTCTATATAAAGCCTCTTTATAAATAATAGAAAAATCTTCTTTTAGAATGTTTTTTATTAAGAATTTCATGTTCTCACTTCCTAAGAATAACTCAATTTGGAAGTGATGTGTGAAGTTTAGAGAGCGATAGCTTAAACTATTAACAATGTTTTTTATTTTATTTATGTGTAAGTTGTCTTCGAAGTAAAATCTATCATAAAAGATAAGGCCTTTAGCATGGCAGTCATTACCTGATATTTGCATTTCTTGATGAATAGATTCTATGTAGTGAGAAGAGAACCTCTTGTCTAGGTTGCCAAAAGTTTCTGGATTAATACAATATTGAGGAGAAAATGAAACGACGTAATCAACATTAAGTAAGTTAGAATATTTTATGGAGGCGTATCCCCCCATAGATGTTCCAAGGCTTATTTTTTTATCATAGGTATCTATAATTGCCATAGAGGCTGACGCTGCTTTTGTTATTGATTCTCCCGGATACCAATTTTTTCCTTTGGCAACGAAACCGAGAAAAGAAGTGTTAAGCCGTTTGCAAATGGATTCTCCCCAATATCGAGTTCTCTGGTTTGAGATGAAGTTTAATGGGGAAAATGAAATAATGAGCACATTTGAATCTTGATTGTCATAGAAAACTGTTAAATATTCATCGTCATAGATTGTTAGGGGCATGTTAATCTAACCAAGAGATAGTTTTTTTAAAAATAGTTCACCTTCAGGACCTTGTCCTCTTATTCGGTTTATATTTTTTGGTACAAAGTCCCATTTTTTAAGGAAGTCTTTTCCGGAAGGCAAGTCAATAATAGTGTCTAAAACTGAAATTGTCTCTAAAATCTTTCCGTTTGCCATTAATATCCAAGCGAGTTTTCTTAATGTGTCAATATTGTTTGGCCATAAAAGACATGCATTTTTGGTTAGGTGTTCTGCTTCATCTAATAGTTTTCCTGCTATTAGTATATCTCTGTTACGATTAAATTCTTTTATGCTGTACTGTTTTTTATTACTAACTAATCTTTTATCTAATAGATGATTCAATGCAAGCCAGTGGAGTTTTTCAAAATAACCAGCTGCCATAGCTTCTAAGGTTAGGAGGATGAATTTAAATTCATAATCTAAATCAGATAAAAGCTCTAAGAAGTTTATATCTTTAATCTGAGATAGGAACCTATCATAATAGGCGTTACCTCCCCAGCTTAACCCTGCAGTACAAGAGTACACTCCTGCATTCGGGCCAGTAGTCCGTCCTTGAGGATCTCTATTTAAAGAAATATGAATGCCACACTCAGGTCTTTTTTTGAATTCGGAGCTAACCATGTAGCCTTTTCTAGACATATATAAATACAAAATATGTTCATCATTTTCTGAGTGAAAATCAATATCAGATAGATCAGGAGCAGGGTAAAACTTATCAAATTTACAAAAATGTAAGCCTGTCAATCTTGGTTTTTGGACGCTATCATCACGAATGATATTACTAAAAGGCAAGTTGTACTTAACAATGAAATTATTATGGATTCGATAAACATCATCGAAAACCAAGAGGTCAATATCACCAATATATACGAAATCACACTCAATAGTTGGGGTGTCTAAAAACCTTATAGTGTTTGGTATTATACCTTTTCCAGAGAATTTAGATTGGGAGAAACGAAATTTTCCTTCAAAATGTCTGTTTAAAACAGATATGCTAGATGCATATCTACTTATAAATCTATTATGATCTTCTAACGTTATCTCAACCATGGAGTTAGGGTTGTTTTTTAAGGCAAACCAAACATATGGAATGGCGAAAATTTCATATTTCTTATCCGCATATGTAAAGAAAAGCAAGTTATTCAAAGTGTTTCCTTATGGAGCTAGTTTTATAATTTCCGAAGTTGCTGCTTTGTGTATTGAAAAGGATGCAGCAGTCAAGAGTGCATTCCTTTTTACTCTTGATAGTCTTGGCTTATCAGTTATGGTATTAAGTACGGACTTGTCTAAAGACTCGTTATTAAACGGATTAACTAAAATGCTGTTGTAGTTATCTACAGCGTATTCATATACACCACCAAATTTAGTCAATATAGTAAACGAACCGCATGCCATAGCTTCAAGCCCGGTACGACCAAATGCTTGATAATCTGATAAATCGATGAAACAGTCAGAGCGTTGTAAAACGGCGGCCACACCTAACCGGGTTAATTCGCCGTTGTTGGTGTACTTGAAGTCACGCTCTAGTTTATGGAATAGTGGATCTGCTTCGGCACAACCAAAAATTTCAATGTGCACTCTATCGCCAAAATACTCATGAATTCGTTTAAGTAAACGCATTGTTCTTTCAGCGCCTCGTCGCGGAGTCTTTGGTCGGATCATCGCAGATAATACAATTTTACCTTCCAGTCCGGCGCGTTTTTTAGCTAATGGATCAGGCTTGTACACATCATGGTCGATGCTCGGTGATACCTTTCTTACATGCACACCATGTTCTTCATATACTTTCTGGCAAATCCAGTCTGTTTTGGCAAACAGT
>DMEM01000116.1 GCA_003450915.1 Alphaproteobacteria bacterium | reverse complement strand
TATAGCTCTATTAACGCTAGTTTCAGCGTGTGCATCTACAAAAGACAGTGATGAAATTGTTGGTAAGGATATAGACCTTTATAATCAAGGTATGGATGCTTTATATGCAAAGAACTATCAAACATCTATCAACTTTTTTGAAGAGTTAGATCGTCAGCACCCTTATTCTAAATACTCTAAAAAAGGCCAGGTTATGACTGTTTTTGCTTACTTTGAAGATGAAGCATATGATGAAGCAGTATTTGCAGCAGATCGTTTTATTCAATCAAACGTTGGCTATAAAGATTTAGACTATGTTTATTATATGAAAGGCCTTTCTGATTACTATCGTATTTCAGACACAAAGCGTGATCAAAGCCATACTAAAAAATCTCTGGCATCATTCCAAGAGTTATTAAATAGATTTCCAAAAAGTAAATATGCAAAAGATGCAAAACAAAAAGTTAACCTTTGTTATGATCACTTAGCTGGTAAAGAAATGGAAATTGGTAGATTTTATCAATCTAAAGGTAACTTTTTAGCAGCAGCTAATAGATTCCAAACAGTTATTGTAAGTTATCAAAAGTCATCACAAACTCCTGAAGCTTTATTTAGAATTGCAGAAGTTTATACTGCGTTAGGCCTTGAAGAAGAGGCTGTGAGAGCTCTAAGTATTTTAGGTTACAATTATTCAGGTGAATCAGTTTGGTATGAAAAAGGTTACGATCTTTTAGCAAATATTGATGATTATGAAGCTAAATATAGAGATAAAGACTGGTTTAAGAAATTCAATAGTGGCATGAAAAAAGTTTTTGAAAAATAAAATTTAAAAATAGGGTGTTAAAATGTTAGAAAGACTAACCATAAACAATGTTGTATTAGTTGAAAAGCAGCAAGTCGAGCTTGAAAAAGGCTTTATTGCATTAACAGGTGAAACAGGTGCTGGTAAATCAGTATTTATTGATTCTATTGCTTTAGCTTTAGGACAAAGAGCAAATGCTGAATATATTCGTCATGGTGAAGACTCTGCAATTATTCAGGCAGATTTTTACTTCAAAGATGATCATCAAAGTATTAAACAGTTGCAAGAATTTGGTATTGATGTTGATGGTAATGAATTTTCTATTAGAAGAAAAATTACATCAGATGGTCGCTCTGCTATTTTTGTGAATGGAAATAAAATCAATCAAAGCCAAATTAAATCAATCGCAACACATTTAGTTGATATGCACTCGCAATATGATAATCAAGTTCTTCTTGATGCTAAAAATCACGTTGAATTATTAGATTCTTTTGCAGGTGTTGATAAAACACCTCTAAAAGCAGCTTATAAAGACTACAGATCTAAAAAAATAGAGTTAGATGGTTTTAAAGATAAAGCAAATGATCAAGAGCGAGAACTTGCTTTACAAAAATCATATCTTGAAGAATTAGAAATTTTAGATATTAAAGAAAACGAAGTTGATGATTTAATTCAAGAGCGTAAAGCTTTAATGTCTGCTGAAAAAGTTATCGATAATATTCAAACTGCGGATAACTATCTTTCTGGTGATTTAGTAAATAGTTTGCAAATGGCTGAGAAATCTTTAACTGATGCAAGTATGAACTTAACTGAAGATTTAGCTAAAAAAAGTGAAGATTTAATCAATCGCTTAGCAAATCTATCTATTGAAGTTGAAGATGTTGCAGGTGAAGTTAATTATATTCTGAGTTCTATAGAAGTTAACCCGGCTAGATTAATTGAAGTTGATGATCGTTTATTTGGCATTAAAGACTGTGCGAGAAAACATAAAGTAGAGCCCTTTGAATTACCTTCTTTATTACTGAGAATGCGTGAAGAAGTAGCAAAATTAGAAAATTTTGAGCAAAACTTAGATGCTTTAGAAACAGCAGTTGCTACAGCAAAAGTAGAATTTAAAAAACAAGCTGCTAAAGTGGCTAAAGTAAGAGTTTCAATGGCTGAAAAGCTATCAGCAGAAATTGAATCTGTATTACAGAATCTACATATGAAAAATGCTAAATTTAAAGTAAATTTTACTGATTTAGATTTTGATAGTTGGACTGCAAATGGATCTCAAGCAATTGAATTCTTTGTTGCGACAAACCTAGGTCAAAAACTATCAAGTTTAGCTAAAGTTGCTTCAGGTGGTGAGGTTGCTAGATTAATGCTTGCTTTAAAAGTAGTTTTCTTCAAAAATATTCAATCACAAACATTAGTATTTGATGAAATCGATACAGGTGTTGGTGGCCAAGTAGCTGATTCAGTTGGTGAGTGCTTAAAAGAGTTATCAAAACAACATCAAGTTATCGTTATTTCTCACCAAGCACAGGTTGCTAGTAAAGCAAATCAGCATTTGAAAATTGAAAAAGCAGTTATTGGAGATGCAACAGTTTCATCAGTTCGCCAGCTTGAAAAAGACGAAGTTATTGATGAACTAGCTAGAATGATTTCTGGTAAGGAAATTACTGAAGAGAGTAAAATGCTAGCTGAGAAATTATTAGGGTAATTAAAAAGGGTGGTTCAATGAAGTTTAAAGTGTGTGTGTTACTATCGTGTTTGTTATCTGTAAATGCAAATGCTGGAATTACTCAAGCTGGTGATGTTAGGGCTTACTCTTCTAATATTGGAGGAATTTCTCAGGATTCATACTCTACAAGACCATCATATGGGAGAAGGTCTTCTCTTTTTGAAAAAGAACTTGCAGAAAAACAAAAAGAAAAAGATAGAGCAGATTTTTACACATCAATACAATGCTCTCTTTACTATGTTGTACTGCAAGATGGAGAGCCAAGTGAAGCTAAAATCGCAGAATATAAAAGCTTGAAAGAAAGATTTTCAAAGTATATATCTTACTTTTTTCATGTAGAAAATGTTGATAAATTTATGGCTGAAGTGTTTATGAATCGCCAAGCAAAAGAGATTGAGAAAAAAATTAATAATGCCAGAAATGAAGGTAGGTCAGGAATAGTTAGAAATGACTATGATAGAACCTGTAAGCAGGCTTTAAAAACTTTTAAGACAAAGTATAAAGTTGATGAAGCTATGTTTGCAAATGGAAAAACTATTAATTTTGATGTTAGCGTTTCAAAAAATAATAAAGGCATAGAGCGTTCTAGCTACGAATCTTCAAATGATTCATCAAAAATTACAAAAGGATTATTTAAGTGCTTTTATAATAATATAGCGTTTAAAGAGACATACCCAGGTAGTAAGATGGATAAAACCTATAGATTGCTTGAACAGGCTGATAACTTGTATAGAGAAACATTGCAAAGAATGCATGGTTTTTATAAGCTAACTAAACAAGAGAAATTAAAGGTTAAACGAGATAATGTTGACTTTCAGAAAAAACTAAAAGATGCAGACCCTTCAGTTTATGAAGAGGAGTTTGAAAAAAACTATAAACATTGTAATAAAGTGTTAGTAGATACCACAAGCTATCTAAAGATGCTACAGCAAAAAGCTAAATAATTTTAAGGGGAATAAAAGTGAAATATGTTGCGTGTGTACTAATGGTGCTATTAAGTTTTAAATCTAAGGATGCTATTGCTCAGCATAGAGAAGCTGGCTCTAGTAATTATACTATAGAAAAGAACTTTTTAAACCATATTTCTAACTTACAGTCAAAAAAGGCGGAATATTATCTGAATGAGGTTTCAAAGTGTACGAATGTTATTACATTAGCTCGACGTAACTCAAATATGCTATCAAAAAAAGAGCAGTATGTAGTAAAAGAGTTATCGAGAGATTTGGTTGAGTATTATAATATATTAAGCTCTATGGGTAATTATAAGAAGAATGGAGGAGCTAACATAAATCCAGAAGAACTTCCTAAAGAAATAAATAAGTGCTTTTTTTTAGG
>DMEM01000143.1 GCA_003450915.1 Alphaproteobacteria bacterium | reverse complement strand
AGGTTGATGGAGGAGATGGTGTCGATAAGGGAAACTTTAGAGCATTTACTTCAGATAGTAGGGGAAATTATATTTATTTAAAATATACTCCTATAAAAAATCCTAATGATTAATGGTTGTTTGTTGTTAAGTTGTTGAAAGTTAACATAAAATTGCAGTTTAAACCTTTTGCTTGAAAAAAAGTATTTATAATGCTATATTGAAAGAGTTGAAAGACAAGTCATATTTATTTAATTTTTTTCTTTAGATTGAATATTTATATATGACAAATGGTTTATTATCGTTAACAATAAGAGCGTAACTATATGTTTTTATACTTATTCCCCTATATTTTTGCATTATGTGCAATGATTTATGTTCTTACTTGGATTTTTGGGTAGAGCTTGTTAGAATAGAGTATTATAATTTAGCCTAAATTTTGGATATTATCTCTTAATTTTACTGTAATAAATTTAATTAAATTTCATTACCTATGTTATTACATAGCCTGCAAAAATTTAAATAATTTTCTTTTTATAAAATTAATTCTAATTACCCACTCTTCAAGATAAATCATAATAAAATCAAACCTTAGAGAATTTAAAAATAACCACCAGCAATTTGCGGTGGTTATTTGTTTTTTGCTATTTAGATAATTATTTTTTATCTTGTTCAATTTCAATTGATAATGTTAGATCTAACCACAGCTCTTTATCAGAACTGTCGATTTGCATTTTTGGAGCAGCAGATGTAGCCATTTCTGCGGACATTGCTCTTGCCATGTAAGGTCTAGGGCTTTGCTCATTTAGGTAATAATCAATTCTTGTAACACCAAATTTTTCACCTTTTACCTTGCTTGTAATAAAGTTAGCCTTTTCGATAGCTTTATCATATGCTTGAGAAAATAGAGTTTCAAAGAATGTTTGCTTAGCTTCTTTTGATACAAATGAAGATGTATTAATTACTTTACCATTTTGATTTTGTAATTCTGTAGCAATTTCTTCTAGCTTTACTTTATTTTTAGTTTCAATTTTGATAGATTGGCTAGCTTTGAACTTTTTAGACTTGTATTCTTGGTGAGTTCTAAAACTTGCAAGTTCATACTTTAGGCCTAAATTTGTTACAGTATCTGTAGCTTTTTTAATTTGTTTATTTAGGTCTAGTTGAGCATCTTTTGCTGAGTAGTCGGTTGTTGAAAATTCAATAACTGCTTTAAACATGTCTGGCTGTGTTTTTATTGTAGCTTTTTCTTTTACCTGCACAAGCGTAATATCTTCATGTTTTTTTTCTTCCGATGCATTTGCTGTTGCTGCTAAGCCAAGTGTTAAGGCAATTAATAGTATTTTTTTCATAAGTATGATTTCTCCTTTTTTGATTTTGTTTTAATTAAAATTACCTAGTTAGATTTAGCAATAAAAATGAGCATGCTGATATTGCTAATACTAAAGAAATAATTATTGTAGTATTAATCCTTATATTGTCGATCAAAACAGCAATTATTGTAAGGATAATTACAACTGAAATAATGTTCGTTACTCCTGCAATTGAAGCTGGAAAGTTCTTGTAAACATAACTAATTAGTAGGTTTGCAGGTGCTGTAAGTAGCAGAACGGCAATAGCTGTTCTTGTTAATGAATTCGTTGTTGTATAAATTGTTGCTAATTGGACAGGTAAGAATTGACCTGAAATAAACAGAATGCCTGCATAAACAATACCTGTTGCAAAAAAGTTAATAGCAAATGGAATTAGATAGTTTGTGATTGGTAACATAAAATTTTAGACCCTTTAATGTGAGTTAATTTGATTTTTATTTAATACTTTTTGTCAGTATAAAAAATAAAAAAAGTACTTGCAAGATAAAAATAAAGGTGATAGTATATATTTATATTATCAGTACAAGTTATTTTATTGGTGGGCCGTTGAGTCCGCCTTGTTTTATGGCAAAATAAGACTTATAATGGGTTTTGCTGCTGAATGATAATTATTATAAATTTAAGGGAAAATAAAGTTATGTTATTACCAATTGAACAAAAAGTTTGGGATTTGATTGCACAAGGTGTTGAAGACTTAGATCTTCGTCTTGTTAGAGTTAAATATATGACAAATCCAAAGCAAAGATCTACTTTGCAAATTATGGTTGAGCCTACAGAAAGCACAAATGAAAACAGATTATCTGTAAATGTAAATGAGTGTGCATCTGTGTCAAGAATGACAGCCGCTATTTTAGATGTTGAAGATCCAATTTCAGACGCTTTTAATTTAGAAGTTTCTTCAACAGGTCTAAACAGACCGTTAGTAGCACAACAAGATTTTGAAGCTTACAAAGGTGCAAAAATTAAGCTTGAACTAAATACACCTGTTGAAGCGCAAAAACGTTTTACAGGTACCATTACTAGCTTTGATTTTGATACTGAAGAATTAGATTTTGTAGAGTTAGAGACAGGTAAAGAAGTTAAGATTCCATATGATTATATGAAAAAAGCTAACCTTTATTATACTCAACAAGAAATTGATGCATTATTTAAAGAAGATAAAGAAGACAAATAGGAGATTAAAGACATGTCATTAGAAATGTTACAAGTTGCTGAAGCAGTTGCTAAGCAAAAAGGTATTGAAAGAGATAGCGTTTTAGAAGCTATGGAGAATGCTATTAAATTAGGTGTTGAAAAGCGTATTGGCGGCTACCCTAATGTTGAAGTTTTAATTGATAAAGTAGATGGCGATATTACTATCAACAGGCTTTGGGAAGTTGTTGAAGTTTGTATGGAGCCAGTGGAAGATTTTGAAGTTAAAAAATA
This sequence comes from Alphaproteobacteria bacterium, assembly GCA_003450915.1. Lineage (GTDB taxonomy): Bacteria > Pseudomonadota > Alphaproteobacteria > UBA1280 > UBA12223 > UBA12223. The sequence continues at coordinate 1,617 of DMEM01000143.1, read as the reverse complement.
TCTAAACGGTAGAGACGTTGAAATGAAGGCTTCAGTTGATGCTAGAGGTAACTTATCAGATCAAAATGATAACCAAATAGCATTAGAAGTAGCTCAAGAAATTAACCCTAATATTCAATTAGGTGAACATATTTCAGAAGTTCTACAAGATGAAGAATTTGGTAGAATTACAGCTCAATCAGCTAAACAAGTTATTGTACAAAAAGTTCGTGATGCTGAAAGAGTAAAACAATACAACCTATACAAAGATAAAGTTGGCATGATGGTTGATGGTATCGTTAAAAGGGTTGATAGACGCGGTGTTATCGTTGATTTATTCGATGCTGAAGGTTTTATTCCTCAAAATGAATTATTACCAAGAGAAGTGTTCCGTCAAGGTGCTAATGTAACTGGCTACCTTTTTGAAGTAAATGAAGAATTAAAAGGTCACCAAATCCAAATTTCAAGAACTCATCCTAAATTTGTTGAAAAATTATTTGAAAGAGAAGTTCCTGAAATCGAATCAGGTTTAGTAGAAGTTGTTTCAGTAGCACGTGATGCTGGTTTAAGAACTAAAATCGCAGTTAAAGCTGGCGATAGAAACATTGACCCAGTTGGTGCATGTGTTGGTATTAGAGGTTCAAGAGTGCAATCAATTATTGAACAGTTAAACGGCGAGAGAATTGACATTATTAATCACTCGGATGATCCTGCTGAATTCTTAATTAACTCTATTTCTCCTGCTGAAGTTGCTAAAGTAGTTATTGATGAAGAAGGTAAGAGAATGGAAGTTATTGTTACTGAAGATAACTTATCATCAGCAATTGGTAAGAGAGGTCAAAACGTTCGTTTAACATCTATTCTAACTGGTTGGGCTATTGATATTATGACAGTGGCTGAAGAAGAAGAGAAGAGAAAACAAGAGCAGAACTTCTTACTTGAGCAATTTACAGCAGCTTTAGATGTTGATGCTGATTTTGCAGAACTATTAATTGAAGAAGGCTTTACAAATGTTGAGCAATTATTAATGGTTGAAGTTGATGAATTAACAGAAATCGAAGGCTTAGATGAAGATGTTGCTGCAGAGCTACAAACAAGAGCAGAAGCTTTTGTTGGTAAACGTCAAGAAGAGCTAGAAAAAGCAGGTGTTGAAAAAGACCTTATTGAACTAGAAGGTATGACAAAAGAAATCTTAGCAGTTCTAGCAAAAGAAAAAATCAAAACTCTTGATGATTTCGCAGAATTAGCAACAGATGAGTTATTAGACTTCTTACCAAAAGGTATGTTAAATAACGCTCAAGCTTCAGATATGATTATCAAGGCTAGAGCGCACTGGTTCGCTGAAGAAGCTTAAAAAATATTAATTAAGTTACTTTTTTTATTAAAAGCACCCTCATGTACTAATTGTACACCTCGGGTGCTTTTAGCTATAAAAATTATTCTTAACTAATTATTTTTTATAAAATAAAAGGCACTGTTTAATAGCGGTGGGTTTTCTATGCTAACTAATCTATATTTACAAAATGTTAATTAAGTTACTTTTTTTATTAAAAGCACCCTCATGTACTAATTGTACACCTCGGGTGCTTTTAGCTATAAAAATTATTCTTAACTAATTATTTTTTATAAAATAAAAGG
>DMEM01000017.1 GCA_003450915.1 Alphaproteobacteria bacterium | reverse complement strand
TATGGCCTAACATGCTAACCATCTGTAAAGCCAAAGATATTCCGACCATAGTGGTAAATGCCCGATTATCTGAAAAATCACAGCAAAAATATCAACGTTTTCAATCGTTATTCTCTGCGCCATTACAAACGTTAACGCATATTTTATGTCAGGACGAAAATGATCAACGCCGTTTTAAAACCTTAGGTTTAAACCAAGCACAACTATCGGTAACCGGTACGGTGAAATTTGATATTCAATTTTCAGAAAGCATCATCAATAGTGGATTATCACTGCGGCAACAACTAGGCAAACAACGCCCAGTCGTCATCGCTTCAAGTACCCATAAAGGTGAAGATGAGATTTCTATCGATATTTACAAGCAATTACAAAAACAACATAAAGATTTACTGATGCTTTTAATTCCTCGTCATCCACATAGAGGAGATGATATTGCAAAATTATTAGCTGAATCTAACTTAGATCATGTACAGCGTTCGAAAACAAAAGGCTTAGAGCAAGCAAGTTCTATGAATGTTTATTTAGCCGATACTTTAGGAGAAGTTGGCTTATGGTATGCTTTAGCTGATGTTGTATTAATGGGTGGAACATTTACATGGGCTGGGCATAATCCTTTAGAACCATTAAAAGCTGGTAAGCCTACATATTCAGGTCCAAATATGCAAAACTTTAGAGATATGTCAGACGTTTTAACTAAAAAAGGTGTTTTGGTTATATGCGAAGATGAGCAAGAGGTTACAAATCATCTAAATAATGCTTTATCTGATAAAGAGTTCTTGTCTAGTTTTGTTGAAAAATCTCAAACAGCAATTGAATCAATGACAGGCGCAACAGACATTGTTATTACTGCTCTTAGAGCGAAAATAAAAGGATAATTAGAAATGTTAAAACATTGGTCAAAAAAAACCTCTTTATCTCGTAGTTTATTACCAATTTCATGGCTTTATGGTGCAGTTTCAAAGTTAAATATTTTATTGAGGTCAAGAAATGCTTACCAATCTAGCTCCTTTGTTATTTCAGTGGGGAATATTAATGTAGGAGGAACAGGTAAGACTCCTTTAACAATTGCTTTGGCTACATATTTACATTCTCAAGGTAAAAAAGTTGCGATTATTGGACATGCGTACAAGGCAGAGCTTGAAAATGCAGAGGTTGTTGATAGTGGTTTTAATGTTGGACAGATAGGTGATGAAGCAACTCAAATGTTAAAAGTGCTAAATCATGATATTATGCTGGTTATTGGTAAGAATAGAATAGATGGTGTAAAACTAGCAGAAGAAAAAGGTGCTGATGTTATTATTTTAGATGATGGGTTTACTGCAACTTATATTAAAAGAGATTTAAATGTTGTGGTAGTTGACGGTAAGGTTCAACTAGGCAATCAATATGTAATGCCTGCAGGACCTTTAAGAGAGCCAATATCAGGTCTAAAAAGATCAGACTGTTTGGTAGTTTTAAATCGTCAGCGTAATTTAGACTTTGCTTATGATGATGATGCTTTTTATTTAAAAACAAATATTAAGTTTGATAAGAGTTTAGCAACTAAGTCTTTATTTGCTTTTTGTGGTTTAGGTATTCCTTCTAAGTTTTATAATTCATTAAATAAAGAAGGTTTGTGTTTGCAAGAAACTAAGTCTTTTGCTGATCATCACAAATATACAAATATAGAAATAGAATCTTTAATAGCTAAGGCTCAGAAAAAGAATTTACGATTAGTGACTACTTTAAAAGATCTTGTTAAGATAGATAAATCTTATTATTCTAAAATTAATGTAATTCTTTTAGATCTAGAGCTTACTAAGGGGTTTAAGCAATTTTTAGATAAAAAAATATCAAGATTTGATAATAAAAATTAAAAATTACTTGTAAAAGAAAATATAATTGTTTATATTTAAAGTTATATGAAAACAATTTATTGAAATTAATAAAACTAAAAGGATATTTAAAAATGTCAGAAATTTCTACAAGAGTAAAAGAAATCGTTGCAGAACAACTAGGTGTAGAACTAGAGAAAGTAACAGATACAGCAAACTTTATTGATGATTTAGAAGCAGATTCGCTAGATACAGTAGAACTAGTAATGGCTCTGGAAGAAGAATTCGGTATCGAAATTCCAGATGAAGATGCAGAAAAAATTACAGCTGTTAACCTAGCAGTAGAATACATCGAAAAAGCTTCTGAGTAATCTCAGCTTTAAGAAGTAAAAGGCCGTGGGGCTTAAAAAAACAAAGAAATTTATAAAAATTGCCCGCTTGTTCTAAGCGGGTGGTTTTTCAACAAGAGCTATAAGTAAATATAGCATTGTTTAGATAAATATTTATCAAGAGGAATTAAAAATGCAAAAGCAAAGAGTTGTTATAACAGGTATGGGTCTGGTTTCACCATTAGGTGTTGGAGTTGAACCTACTTGGGGTAAGTTAATTAAAGGTCAGTCTGGAATTAGAAGGATTGATAGATTTGACCCAACAGATTATGCTGTGCAAATTGCAGGTCAAGTGCCTGGTGCTGATGAAGAAGATGGTTTTAATGCTGAAGAGTTTATTGGGAAAAAAGACATGAAGAAAATGTCTCGTTTTATTCAGTTTGGTATGAAAGCAACTGATGAAGCTTTAAAAATGGCTGGCTTAGAGGCAGTTGAAGACGAGGAGCTGTTAAAAAGAATCGGTGTAATGCTTGGTTCGGGTGTTGGTGGTTTAGAAGATATTGAGAAAGCTGTAAATACTTTACAAACTAGAGGTCCTAAAAGAATCTCTCCATTCTATATTCCCTCAATTTTAATTAACATGTTCTCTGGTCAAGTTTCTATTAAGTATGGCTTTAAGGGGCCAAACTCAGCTGTGGTAACTGCTTGTGCAACAGCAACTCATGCAATTGGAGATGCATTTAAAATTTTACAAAGAGGTGATGCTGATATTATGATTGCAGGTGGTGCTGAAAGTGCTATCTGTCCAACTTCAGTAGCAGGATTCGCAGCAGCAAAAGCTTTATCAAGTGGTTATAATGAAACTCCAGAAAAAGCTTCACGTCCGTTTGATAAAAAACGTGATGGTTTTGTAATGGGTGAAGGTTCAGGTGTTGTGGTTCTTGAAACATTAGAATCAGCTGAAAAACGTGGTGCAAATATTATTGCTGAAATCGTTGGTTATGGTATGGCTGGTGACGGTTATCATATGACATCTCCACACCCAGACGGTGTTGGTGCAATTGGTGCGATGGAAGCAGCTTTAAAAGATGCTGAAGTTCCAGCTGAAGATGTTAAATATGTAAATGGTCACGCAACATCAACTCCAGCAGGTGATATTATTGAGTCTCAGTCTGTTGAAAAGCTTTTAGGTAAAGATACAATGGTATCTGCTACAAAATCAATGACAGGTCACTTATTAGGTGCCGCAGGCGGTATTGAGGCTGTGTTTTCTATAAAAGCATTACAAGATGATATCTTGCCTCCAACAATTAATATTGAAGAATTAGATGAAGGCTGTAATCTTGATTATATTAAAGATGAAGCAAGGCATATGGCTGTTGATTATGCTTTATCAAACTCATTTGGATTTGGTGGTACAAACGCATCTTTACTATTTAAAAAATTTAAATAGGAATTAAAATTCTATGAATATTCTAAAGTCTATCGCAGTAACAGCAATTCTTGGCCTAGCGATAGGCTTTTTTGCGTTTATGAGTTATTCAACTATTAAAAATAATCAAGAAGTTCAAATATTTGTTATAGATTTTGATAAAGGTGAGAGCTTATCTTCTTTGGCTTCTGATTTAAAGGCTAAGAGTCTAATTTTAAACGAGGATTTGTTTAAGATTCAGGCTGTAGTTTTAGATTATGATAAAAAGTTGCAACCAGGAGAGTATCAGCTTACTAATAGAATGTCTGGCTTGGATATTCTTAAAAAAATTAGTAAAGGTAAGGTTGTTTATCACAGGGTAACAATCCCTGAAGGTTTAACGGTTAAAGAAATTTTTGAGCTTGTTAAAAAAGAAGATAAACTAGATGGTAAAATTAGTGTTGAAATTAAAGAAGGTTATTTATTACCAGAAACGTACACTTTTAGAAAAGGTGATACAAAAAACTCAGTAATTTTACAAATGCAAAGTGCTATGGAAAGAGATCTTGACGCTGTTTGGAAGTCTAGGGATCGTTCAATTGATGCTCAGATTAGTTCAAAACAGGAATTATTAAAGCTGGCTTCTATTGTAGAAAAAGAAACTATTATCGACAGGGAAAAGCCAATAGTTGCAAATGTGTACCTAAATAGGTTAAAATTAGGAATGAAGCTACAGGCTGATCCAACAGTTATTTACGGTGCAAAAAATTATCAAGGTGATATTACTTATAAGATGTTGCGTGAGAAAAATGATTTTAACACCTATGTTATCTTCGGGCTTCCTAAAACAGCAATTGCAAACCCAGGTCTAGAAAGTTTGAAGGCTGTGGCAAATCCAGCTGATACAAAGTATCTATTTTTTGTTGCTGACGGTAAAGGAGGTCATGTTTTCTCTGAAAATTATGAACAGCACAAGAAAAAAGTAGCTGATTATTTAAAAACACTAAAATAAAATTAATTAAACAAAAAATGAAAGTAAGTAAAAAAGATGCCAAATAACGATGTGATAAATGATGTGTTTTCAAAAAATAAATTTAGAGGAATGATTTTAGTGCTTGATGGTCTTCTTGGTGGTGGTAAAACTACTCTAGCAAGATTATTAACCCAAACAGAAAAACATATTAAATTTTCTGTTTCAGCAACAACAAGACCTCAAAGAGAAGGCGAGGTTGATGGCTTGAATTATCATTTTATGACAAAAGAAGAGTTTTTAAAGAAAAAAGAAGAGGGTTTCTTTTTAGAGACAACAGAAGTTGTTGGACAGTATTATGGTACACCAAAACAACAGGTTGAAGAAGCTCTTGAAAATGGTGAAGATATTATCTTTGATATTGACTATGTAGGTACACGTGAGCTAAAACGTCAAATGGGTGATGATGTTATTTCAGTATTTTTAACTCCTCCTTCATATGATTCTTTAAAGCAAAGGCTTTGGGATCGTGGTTCAGAAACAGAAGATTCTTTTAAGCTTAGAATGAAGCGTAATGCTTTATATCTAGAAAATTGGAAAGAATATGATTACATCTTCATCAATGATACATTACAAGATACGTTACGTCGTTTGCAGCAAATCTTGCGTGCTGAACGTCTAAAACGACACCGTCAACCATGGTTAACTCCATTTATTGACGAGTTTACAGGTCAGTTTGAAGATTAAGTTTTATTATAATAAAAAGCTATCTTTTATAGATGGCTTTTTTGTTACCCTAATAATACCCATAATGATAGATGTGAGCAAATGTGAAGAAAACTGTGGAATTAAAAAAAGTCTTGTAGTTTATACAAGACTTAACAGGTCTATTCACAAAATAGTAAAATAGACAAATAAAATCTAAAGCCTTTAGAAACATAGGTGTTTAGGCAATAGAAAACTATATTATAAATATACAATCAACAGACTTATCCACAATGTAAGGATATAGTACCCCTGCGGATAACTTTGTTAATAAAAATATAATTATAAATTTTTTTGATTTGGTTTTATCCCCAAAAAAAGGATTTAGAAACTCTCTATTTTTGATTATTGGTTAATTAAAAATAAAGTACTTCTAAATGTAGTCTTTTTGATCAATTTTTTGATTTAAAACTATGAATTTTTTTGGATGTAAGAATATTTTAGTCAAAAATATCACACCTGTCAATGCAAAATATAAAAAATGTAATACAAAATGTAAAAAAAGTTTAAAAAATGTATAATTTTCAGTAAATTTTGATTTTTTGTAATAGGTAATAAAAAAAGATTGGAAAGGTCTTGATTTTTTAGAAAAAAACTCTTATAATCTCAAAGAATTTATGTAGCATTATATTACATTTAATATTTTGCAGTTATAAACAGCCCTTTCTAGGTTGAACGGGTGATGAGGTGAGACTCCCTATAGAAGCAACTGAGGTTTTATTAAATTAAAACTTCATAAAACATAGAAAGATTTGAACAATGAACATTATTCAAAAATTCGAAGCTAAGCAATTAGAAAAGCTAAACAAAGAAATTCCTGAATTTTCTGCAGGTGCAACTTTAAAAGTTCACGTAAAAGTTAAAGAAGGTAACAGAGAAAGAATCCAGATTTTTGAAGGCGTATGTATCGCTAGAAGAAACGCTGGTTATAACTCTACTTTCACAGTAAGAAAAATCTCATACAACGAAGGCGTTGAAAGAGTATTCCCAATCTATTCACCAATTATTGATAAAATTGAGTGCGTAAGACACGGTGCTGTTAGAAGAGCTAAGCTTTACTACCTACGTGATAGACGTGGTAAGTCAGCAAGAATTGCAGAAAAAAGAACTAAGTAATTTATTCTTTTTTAAGAAGATCCTCCTTATGGAGGGTCTTTTTTGTTGTATTTTAATAACAGTTAGGTCTTAAAAATTTTTAATCTCGTTGTTCTTTCTGTGTCCTTATGCCATAATTTAACATGGATAATTTGATTTAGAAAAAAGGATTAATAATGATAAATAAAAAAGGAGCGATGTTTGGTCTTGAAGGTCGAGTGTTAAGAAAATATGCTGGGAGCATATTTTTAATGAGCCTCCGTAGACTTACCTTTAGGTTAGTCGCAGGTCATCACGCGACTAGAGTTCTTACTGCCAAAGGTGCCATGTTCGGGCTTGATGCTAGGATTGCTTTAGCAATTTTTGGGGCATTATCAGTTATTTCAGGAGCAGCATTATATTCAGCAATTAAAGAAGCCAGAGCAACTGCTCTACTGGTTGAGTTACAAGAGGTTGGTAAAGCTTGGGAAAATCATTTGCTAGATACTGGGTCTGACTTAAGAAAAACAGGTCCTTCAGGTATGTCTTTGCATATGAGAATTACAGTTGATTTAATAGAAGATTCATCTTCTCTTGCGGGTTGGAAAGGTCCTTATTTGCCTTATAAAAAAGCATCTGTGAATATATTAAAACATCCTGTTTATAGTGAAGTTCATGTGCTTGATATAAATGATGAGACATGGGGTTTAGGTGATTCATGGTATACAGAAGGTGCTTGTTCATCAGGAAAACAGTGTTATGCCTGGTCGGTTATGAATGGTTTTGACTTTGCAAATGACACAGCGTTAATGGAAGTAATAGATCAAAAAGTTGATAATTCAGATGGCGATGATGTCGGTAATTTTAGATGGTCAGGAACTGGTACGATATTTTTAAAAATAGCTCCAGTTAAAAATCCAAATGATTAAGTTATGGAGGATGTGGAGATGTTAAGCAAAAAAGGTGCTATGTTTGGCTTGGATGCAAGGATTGCTCTGACAATCTTTGGTGCGCTATCGGTGATATCAGGCGCGGCATTATACAGTGCAATTAAACAGGCTAGGGTGGTTGCTTTGGCTAATGAGTTTAAAGAAGTTGTAAAGGCTTATGAGGCTTATGTATTAGATACTGGTAAAGATATTAATAGTGGTCTTTATACTGCCGATAATCCAACTTTACCATTAATTCAAGATGATAGTGTTACAGGTTGGAATGGTCCTTATATTTCATATCCTCAATCAGCAGATTATGCAAGTGGTATAGATCATGCTCAATATGATTATTTTTATATTTCAAAGGCTAATAAAGAGGATTGGGATGTCTCAGGAAATCCTAATTTAGCAAATTTATGTGATGGTAGTAAAAAATGTTATGCCTGGATTGCTTTAAGAATGGGTACAACAAGTAGTGCCATTACTTCAATGGCTGAAAGTCTAGATGAGTACTTTGATGGCTCAGATGGAAAGAATAAGGGATTGTTTAGGTATGATGCTACTTCAAGTGCCTATACTTATGCTAGGCTTTATGCAATGCCAACTTTATCATATTAACAAAAAAGAGCCTGTTCTAGGCTCTTTTATTTACTTTTGTGAGTTCTGTAGAATATAGGCATAAAGTTCCATACCTAGTTTTAAATAATTATGACGAATCCAATTTGTACTTTTATCAATTTCTAAAAGATCTTTTTCTACCAGGTTATAGCCAGTTAGATTTTCTTTATCAATTTTAACAACATCAACACCATCATTAAAATACTTTTGTAGAATATCTTCAGGGATGTTTGTATTGTTGTTAGCAAAAACAGTATCAACTTTACCTTCAAGATGTTGTTCAATTGCTTTTACGTGGTCTGCTACAGAATAGCCAACTGTTTCACCTGGTTGTTGCATGGCATTGCATACATAAATTTTTTCAGCTTTTGAATATGCTAGCTCCTTTTTAATTCCTTCGATAATTAAGTTGGGAGCAATGCTTGTATATAAACTGCCGATCCCAAAAATGACAAAGTCAGCATTTTTAATTGCCTTCATAGCACGTCGTGTCGCATTAGCATCTTCTTCATAAAATACATATTCAATTTTTGCAGATGTTTCTGTTACTGCTTTGCCAATTGTTGATTCGCCTTTTACAATGTCGCCATTTGATAGTTTGGCACATAAATCTAAAGCTTGGTTTGAAACAGGAATAACTTCACCGTATAGATCTAACATATCGCTTAAGGCTTTAGTTGCTTGAGTCATTGATCCTGTTAAGTTCATCATACCTGTTAACATAATATTGCCTAAACAATGTCCTTCAAGCTCGCCTTCGGTAAATCGATACTGAAACATTTCTTCTATTAGGCTTTCTTGTTTGCTTAATGAAACCATAACGTTTCTTAAATCACCAGGAGCTGGCATATCGTAATCTTTTCTTAATTTTCCGGTTGAGCCTCCGTCGTCTGCTACGCTAACAATTGCACTTAAGTTTACAGGAAAGTGCTTTAACCCTCTTAAAAGGTTGGATAATCCTGTGCCACCACCGATAACTACAACATTTGGTTTTTTGAACATGATGATATTTCCTTGTTTTTTTCTTGCATATTATTCTAATTTATACTAAAAATATAAGTATGGCAAATATAATCAAATTTTCAAAACATGATTTGGACATGATTGTTCAAAGATTATCACTAGTGGACTTCGTAGGAAAGAGTGTCCAGTTAAAACGTCGTGGTAATGACTACTGGGGCTGTTGTCCATTCCATGGAGAAAAAACAGCATCATTTCATGTTAGGGAAGATAAAAAGTATTACCATTGCTTCGGCTGTTCAGCCCACGGTAATATCTTTGAATTTGCCAAATTTGTTAGGGGTGGAACTTTCCCTGAAGTAGTTGAATACTTGGCTGATATGGCAGGTATTAAGCTAGAAACTCAAAATGTTTCTCCGGCTCAACAAAAAGAATATTCAGATTCAATTAAAGCTTTAGAATTTGCCACAAAGCTTTATCAAAAAAGACTAACAGAAACAGAACTAGCTAAAAAATATTTGCTAGAGCGTGGTTTAAGTGAAGAAACAATCGCTCAATTCAAGCTAGGTTTTGCTCTAAATAGTTGGAATGATCTGAAAAATAGCTTAACTCAGCAAGGTATCTCACAAAATATTCTTATAGATAACGGTTTAGTTGTTCCATCTGATAAAGGTGGTTATGATAGGTTCCGTAACAGAATTATGTTTCCTATTGAGAACTATAAGAACCAAGTGATTGCTTTTGGTGGTCGAGTTATTGAAAAAGAAGAACCTAAGTATTTAAACTCTCCGGAAACAAAGTTATTTAATAAGAGTTATAATCTTTTTGGATTAAATAAAAACCAAGAGGATATTAGAAAGTCAAATCAAGCTTTTATTGTTGAAGGATATATGGATGTTATTGGGCTTTATAATAGTGGTTTAAAAACAGCGGTTGCTCCGCTTGGGACTGCTATTACCGAAGGTCAATTGTTATTATTATGGAAGTATCAGTCATCTCCTATTATTTGCCTTGATGGTGATGTAGCTGGTCAAACAGCAGCCTTTAGAGCAGCAAAAAGAGCCTTGAGCATTTTACAGCCTGGTAGAACTTTACGCTTTATGGTTATGCCAGATGGTGAAGATCCAGATTCATTTGTTAAAAAATACGGTAAGGAAGAGTTCTTAAAATTAGCTGAAAGCACGTTCGCAATTACTGAATGCTTATGGCAAAATATTGTAAAAGGTAAAGATCTTAAGACTGCTGATGATAGAGCTGTAGTTGAACAAGAAATTAATGAGCTTACTTCTGTTATCCAAAATGAGACTATTGCTCGTCAATATAAGACAGCATTAAGAGAGAATTTATGGAACTATGGTAGGGGTATTGATAAGAATCAGCAAATAGCGTTAAAGAATCGTTCACGCTTAGGCACAAAAACAGCAAGACTAGAAGCTGCAGAGAAGAAGAATCATGAGGAAAACCTTATCTTGGCATTAACCTTGCAATATCCAAAACAAACCCTTTGCTTTGAAGAAAAGTTTGCTGAAATTGTTTTTAATGACAGTGAACATAAAATTTTACAAAAAGCAATCTTAGAATTTTTAGACTCATCAGACCTTGACAATCAAGAATTTGATGATTATCTAAGAAATGTAAGCTTAATAGAGCTAAAATCAAGAGTTTTGAAATCTTGTGAAGGAATCTTGCAAGGTGAGCAAGAGAATATACAAGAGCAAGGAATAGCTAATTACTGGAACGACTTATATAACCAGTTGCAAAATAATAAGCAAAGTTCAAATAAGAAGTCAGATAAAGTCGTGGCCCAGTTTTTACAAGTAGCAAGTTTAAACTCAAATAACTAGCCTATAATTACTAATTAATATTTAAGCCCAAAATTAAAATCAACAAAGGAATATTGAAGAATATGTCTGCAATTACAGAACAGAACAAAAAGTCTGAAAAAGAAATTGAATCTATTGGTGCAACTGAAATAGATTTTGAAGAAATCGATGAATCTGACGCATCTGATATGGACGATGTTTCATCAATTATTGAAAGCTCTTCTGACTATTCATTAGAAAAAAATATGTCTGATGAAGAAGAATTTAAAGTTGATCTTTCAAAATCAGAGAAAAAAGTTACAAGAAATGTAGCAAAAGCTGAGCCTAGTGTTAGCAGAACAGATGACCCTGTAAGACTTTACTTAAGAGAAATGGGTACTGTAAAACTATTAGATAGAGAAGGTGAAATTGAAATTGCTGAAAGAATTGAAGAGGGTAAGTCTCAGATGTCTACAGCATTATTCTCAATTCCGTCTATTTATCAGTCAGTAGTTGAAGATATGCATAAGATTATGTCAGAAGAAAAATTCTTGAGAGAATTAGTTGATATTTCAACATTACATGATATGCATTCAGAAGAAAAAGTATTTTCAGCAGAACCAGAAACTGCTACTTTAGCATCATCAGAGGCTGATACTTCAGAAGAATCAGGATCAGAAGAATCAGATATGTCATCTGTTGATATTGAGGATGATTTTGCATCAATTGCTCAGCTTGAAGAAAAATATACACCGATGATGTTTGAAGAATTCGAACAAATTATTTCATCAAATCAAGTTCTACAGCAGCTAAATGCAACAAGGCTTGAGCCATCATTAGATATAGTTGAAAAAAGAAAATCAAATAAAGAGTTTAAGAGCTTATTAAATGTTTTACAAGAAGTTATTAGTGATATTCCTCTAGTAAATTCAAAACTTTCTGATTTAGTTGGTGTTATTTATGAAACATCAAGAAAAGTTACAAGACTAGAAGGTGAAATGCTAAGAGTAGCTACTTCAACAGGTATGTCTAGAGATAAATTCTTAAAAGCTTATATCGGTACAGAAGATGACGCTGAATGGTTAGAGAAAAAAGCTGAAAAAGCTAAAATCTGGCAAGAAGCAATGGCTACTGTAGGTGAAGAATTAAAATCACTACATGCAAAAGTTTTAGATGAGGTTTCAAAATTAGGTTTAACAGTATCTGAATTTAAAGATCTAGCAACGCAAGTTAGAAAAGGTGAGAGAATCACTAACCAAGCTAAAAAAGACATGGTTGAAGCTAACTTAAGACTAGTAATTTCAATTGCTAAAAAATATGTGAACAGAGGCTTACAATTCTTAGATTTAATTCAAGAAGGTAACATCGGTTTAATGAAAGCTGTTGATAAGTTTGAATACAAACGTGGTTACAAGTTCTCAACATATGCAACATGGTGGATTCGTCAAGCGATTACTCGTTCTATTGCAGATCAAGCTAGAACAATTAGAATTCCAGTGCATATGATTGAAACAATCAACAAGCTAAATAGAACTCAAAGACAAATGACAATTGATATGGGTCGTGAGCCAACTCAAGAAGAGCTAGCAAAAGAGCTAAACATGCCAATTGATAAAGTTAGAAAAGTTCAAAAAATTGCTAAAGAGCCAATTTCTTTAGAAACACCCGTAGGTGACGAAGATGACTCTTCACTAGGTGACTTTATTGAAGATACAAACGCTACTTTACCAATTGATGCCGCTGTTAGATCAAACTTAAGAGATACTCTAACAGAAGTTCTATCATCTCTAACACCAAGAGAAGAGAGAGTTTTAAGAATGAGATTTGGTATTGGTATGTCACAAGATCATACTCTTGAAGAAGTTGGTCAAAAATTTAATGTTACACGTGAGCGTATCAGACAGATCGAAGCAAAAGCATTGAAAAAACTGCAACACCCAAGCAGAGCTAAGATGATTAAAACTTTCTTAGAAGATTAAAAAATTCATTTTATTATAAAAAGCACTCTTTTATTTAAAAGGGTGTTTTTTTGTAGACAGAGTATTTATAAAGTGATACTATTTTGTCAATACATTCAATTTTATGAACAACTCTTTTCAACACTTTAAATAATTGAAGTGTTTCTACGGCCAAAATCATTTGGCTACTTTATCGGCTTATATGTCGATATGTTCTCATTAGGAGGCTACAATGAACAGTTCCTTTTCTCTAGAGATCATTTTCATGGCTTTGGAAGAGCAAAATAAATTTGCAGATTTGCTTTCTCAAAAGCGCTATCCTAATTCAAACATTATTAGCCAGGCGGCAGATCTGGCTAAAAAGCATGTGTATACTGGTGATGAATCTCAGGTGATGGTATCTGTGGTCTATCTGTTAACTCTCTCTCATGCTAATTGTAAGGCCGACTATATAAACGGTCTTTCGATGTGTTATGTTGAAGAAAAACCTAATCTAACCCCTGAACAGTGCGATGAAATCTTAGCAATGGATGGACTGGTTGAAGAGTATGAAGATGCTTTAGATTACGTTCTCGAACTGGCAGAGTGTTTGCTTATTAACGATGTTGAGGCTGTTGCTAATCATCTTCTTGAAGATGTTGAGTTTACCATTGATTACAAACAAGCGGCTGCTTAATGAACCAAAAACTTAATTAAAATCCAGTCTAGTGCTGGATTTTTTTCGTTTTTATGCATATACTATTAATAACGTCGTATGTCTTTTGTAGTGTATATCTTTATATACTTTACTCTTATTATATTTTTTGCTGCTATTTATTGGCGCTAAGGATATGAAAATGAAAAAACTACCAGAACTGATAGAAAGTTGTCAAAATCGCTTAGATGATGTTGATATCGACCTACAGCTTGATATTATGCAGCGGGCAGCCTTAGTCTCATTACTAGCACTTGAAAATTATGAAGAGAGTTCTAAAGAGTATCAAGATTTAATGTATTTGCCATTTTATTATGAAAAGTTATCAGAATCGAGAGGTGCTACTTGTGTTTTGTTTTCAAAGTTGGAGGGGATTGATAATTATCTAGAGCATAATGTTCAAATGGTAATTGAATTGCTGGAAGCGACAGACTCAATACTTGAGATTTTGGAGAAATATGAACCATATCGTGAAAAACTGGCCAGTCGAGTGCCTAGCTGTTTTTTGAGTGAATACACTGAAATTGATGATTTTATTTGCCCAGATGAATCAGAGTTATCTGCGTATAATCCACCTGAAATTTACTGTGATGGTGATCCAAATGTGATGCCGCAAGACCTAGAAGACTCAGAATTTGAAGTATCCGAGTCTGAAGCAGAATATACCCTTCAGCGTAATAAGGCTTGGGGATGTTTATTGCAATATGAACATATCGTTGATGGACCTGATTATCAAGCATATTGCGATATTGCTGGTACTGTTGTTGAGCTGGCAAAGCTGAATATGCATAATATTAGTAAGAAAGATGCTGAGGAGTATGTTGCAAAAATTAAATTTTTGAAGGAGAAGTCTGATTTTCTTGAAGAGTGGACTGTAACTATTGATGCTAGCAGTTATAATAATATAAATGAAGTTTTAGAGATTAATAAGGCTTTTGATAGTTTTTTTAATATTTACAGCTCTTTGGCTATGCAAGGTCGTAAATATTTACAATTTATTAAAGTTGATGCTTCTGATGTATCAGAAGATGAACAGGTTGAATCTCAAGATGTTTAAATTTAGCAAATTCATAAGCTCCTTATTCTGTGAAAATAGAGAGGGGCTTTTATATTGATTTCTAAAAAATTAGCTTATATAATATTTCTACAATAATAACGTTTACCTTAGGTATTAGGGGGATGTATGATTTATAAACAGACTGATGAAGATGTCCTAGAAACGGCAAAAGAAAATATAGAAAATATTTCATTACTTGCAAACTCAGATGCTCGTAAACTTATAGATAATATGGTTATAATAGCAGTGGGGTTGACTAATTCAAAACTTGGAAGGCGTGATAAAGCCGTTAGCTTTTTAAGTTCTTTAGATGATTTATGTGAGCTTGAAGAGCTGATTGATGATGACTTAGATTTTGAAAATATGATAGTTGAGCAGCTTGAAGATATAAATAAAAAATGTTTTAATTATTTAGAAAAGTTTGCTGAAAGTTTAGAAGCCGCTAACTCATTTTTAGCATGTACTCCGTATGATCCTTTAAGTTTTGCTAAGGTATCTTTTATGGAATTCGGTTTTGATGATCTCTATGGGATGTATTATAGCATTTTAGCAGGTCCGGTAGAGCCTAACCGGTTTTTTGACACATTTCATGATGGTCCTAAAACTCAAGCTTTAGAACAGCTTGAAGTTCAAGATAATCTTATGTTGATTTCTGAACGTGCATATGATATGTCTCTGGCAGCCTCACAAACTCAGCAAAGACTTATTAATGAGCATGAGGAAAAAAATATCTTCGCAGAATTTGAAATTAAACATCAACTTATTCACTAACTTCGGAAAATAAAAGCTCTTAGAAATTAATCTAAGGGCTTTTATTTTTTTGTCTAAAAATTTTAAAAATTAAAAAGTAGCGTATAATTGACGAAAAAAGATTTAAAAATGCTTAAAAACTCGTTTTTGAGGCCTTTAAAAGTGGTTTTGCTGTTTTTTTTATGGTATAATAAGCAGGTTATTTCAGTAAAAATGATTTAAAATGCCTTTTTGAGGGCTTATGAAAATATAATCGAAAGATAATTCAAAATGACAGATAATATTGACAATCCAATTGTAGAAGATTCTTCAGTAGAAAAAATTGCTATTGACCAATCTATGAAAGACTCGTATTTAAAATATGCGATGTCTGTTATTGTATCTCGTGCACTTCCAGATGTTCGTGACGGTTTAAAACCAGTTCACAGACGTGTACTATTTGCAATGAAAATGCTAGGTAATGAATGGAACAGACCTTACAAAAAATCAGCGCGTATCGTTGGTGATGTAATTGGTAAATATCACCCACATGGTGATACAGCAGTATATGATACAATGGTTCGTATGGCTCAAGACTTCTCAATGAGAGTGCCATTAGTAGATGGTCAAGGTAACTTTGGTTCAATGGATGGTGATAGCCCAGCTGCTATGCGTTATACTGAATCAAGAATGCAAAAAGTTGCAACAGCTTTATTAACAGACTTAGATAAAGATACAGTAGATTTTAGACCTAACTATGATGAGTCAGAACTAGAACCGATTGTACTACCAGCACGTTACCCTAACTTACTAGTTAATGGTTCAGCAGGTATTGCTGTTGGTATGGCAACAAATATTCCTCCTCATAACTTAGGTGAAACAGTAGATGCTGCATTGCATTTAGTAGATAACCCAGAAGCTTCAACTCGTGATCTAATGTATTATGTTAAAGCTCCAGATTTTCCAACAGGTGCATTATTATTAGGTGCTGATAGATTAGAAACTATCTATGAAACAGGCCGTGGTTCTGTTTTAATGCGTGCTGCAACTCACTTTGAGGAAACTCCTGAAGGTCGTAATGCAATTATTATTGATGAAATGCCTTACCAGGTTAATAAAGCTAGATTATTTGAAAGAATCGCTGAGTTAGTTAAAGATGGTGTTATTGAAGGTATTTCAGATCTACGTGATGAATCAGATAGACACGGTGTGCGTGGTGTTATTGAGCTAAAAAGAGATTCTCTTCCTGAAATTGTTCTAAACACTCTATTTAAACACACTTCATTACAAACATCATTCGCATTTAACATGTTAGCAATTGATGATGGTCGTCCTAAGAGAATGGGTCTAAAAGACATTTTAGTAGCATTCTTACGTCACAGAGAAGAAGTTATTACAAGAAGAACTAAGTTCGACTTAAGAAAAGCAAGAGCAAGAGCTCATATTTTAGCAGGTCTTGCGACAGCTGTTGATAATATTGATGAAATTATTAAAATTGTTCGTAATTCACCAGACTCAGCAACAGCTAAGGCTTCATTGCTTGCAAGAACATGGCATGTTGGTCAAGTTAAAACTCTAATTGAATTATTAGGTGAAAAAATTGATGCTGATGGTAATTATAAAATGTCAGAAATTCAAGCTCAAGCTATTTTAGAAATGAGACTACACCGTTTAACAGGTCTAGAACGTGATAAGATTCAAAATGAAGCGAACGAAATTTCAGACTATATCAGAACTCTTGTTAATATTTTAGCAAATAGAGATGTTTTATTAAATATTCTAAAAGAAGAGCTTGTAGCTGTTAAAGAGCAATTTGCAGACCCTAGAAAAACTGTAATTACTGAATTTGGTGGTGATTTATCAATTGAAGATTTAATTAAACCAGAAGAAATGGTTGTTACTATTTCAACAGACGGCTATGTTAAACGTCAACCTCTTGATTCTTATAGAGCGCAAAGACGTGGCGGTAAAGGTAAGTCAATGGCAAACATGAAAGATAAAGAGCAATTAGAAACTCTATTTGTTGCTAATACACATGATCCGTTATTATTCTTTACAACAGAAGGTAAAGTTTACCAACGTAAAGTTTATGAACTACCTGTTGGTTCATCACATGCTCGTGGTAAAGCATTAATTAACTTCTTAAATATTGAAAAAACTGAGAGAGTTATGCGTGTTCTTCCGGTTCCTAAAGATAAAGAGTCTTGGACTGATTATGTAGCATTATTTGCAACTAAATTCGGTATTATCCGTAAAACACCATTAACAGCGTTTAACAATGTTCATGTTAACGGTATTAAAGGTTGTTCATTAAATGAAGGTGATGAGCTATTAGATGTTTGTGTATCTTTAGAAGGCCATGGTGATATTATTATGACAACTAAAGACGGTTCAATTAATAGATTTGCTCTTGACTCATTACGTCCAATTGCAAGTAGAACAGCTTTAGGTGTTAGAGGTATTACACTTCGTGATGGAGATGAACTTGTTTCAATGCGTGTAATTCAAGATAATCACCCATACATCTTAACAATTACTGAAAACGGTTTTGGTAAACGTACAAATCAAGATGAGTTTACAGCAAAATCTCGTGGTACTAAAGGTGTAATGGCAATTAAAGTATCAGAAAGAAACGGTAAAGTTATCGCTTCACTTCCAGTTGAAGAGGATGATCAAATCATGGTTGTTACTTCAGATGGTCAAGTAATTAGAACTAATGTTTCAGATATTTCTGTAATTGGACGTTCAACTCAAGGTGTTACAATCTTTAAAACAGAGAAAAAATCTAAAGCTCTTAACTGCATTTCTATTCCAGCAAGCCTATTTGCTGAAGATGAAGAAGTAGAGTTTGATGAAGATGGTAACCCAATTGAAGTAACAGATGTAACTGAAACAGCTGATGTTGTTGAGGCTGAAGAAACTGTTGTAGATGTTGAAGCAAAAGCAGAAACTGAAGAGGTTTAATATTGTAAAAAGGGTGTTTAAAAACACTCTTTTTGATTAAATATTAAGGATATGTGTGTTGTTAAAGATGAAAATATTGATTGCAGTATTTTTTCTGTTAGTTGCTAGTATTGAGACTAATGCTGCTAAGCTAGCTGCCCCTGAATGTGAGGTTGTAGTAAAGCTAACAAGAGAAAATAATACAAGCTTTTTAAAAATTGTTGATGCTTTTTCTTGTAAACATCTAATGAAGAATGATGTTTACAAGGTCTTCGTTCAAGATTTTTATAATAAGTACTTTAAATATGACCGAATTATTAAAGTTGGTTATTATAGAGGTGAGGCTATGGGGTCTTCCGGCATGTTCGGTTGGATTAAGTGGTCCACTCAAGCTGGTAATGCAATTGGTCAATCATCAGATACACCAGTTACTTACAAATAGAAAAGAGCTCTATTAGGAGCCCTTTTTTTATGTCTGCTAAATATTGAAATTTGTATTTTTTATTGTTATACTAAAACAGTAATATTATAAAAGCATTTAGGTGTTTTTATTTTTGTCCCTTTTTATGGAGATCAATGGATGATTGTAGATAATCGTGTAAGTGCAAAGCGTAAAGCAGTAAATAATTTTATTGATTCTTTTAGTAAAAACTCCCAGCAGCCAGTATTTTATCGAAAAGTAGCTAAGGCATATTTAAAGTCTTTAAACTTTGATCCTCAGCAGTCTACTACTAAAACTATCGTAGATAATAATAGCTTTTATGTAAGGCTTGGTGAAGAATACATCAAATTAGCCTACTTTGATTTGGTTCTCAGAAAATTCGGCATAATGTGCTATTTTGATGCTACAAAAGCAAGTGTAAGCGTGCAAGACTTTAAGGTTTTGAAGATGTCTGAAATATCAGAAGATCCTTTGAAGTTCGTGCCAAAGCATCTTGAAGAGCGTTCTGCTCATATGGATGCTTAATCGATTATTTAAGATAAGCCTAAATTTAGGCTTATCTTTTTTTGTGACATAAAAAGCATAGTTGCTTGAAAAATATCAGTAATATCTATTGAAAAGATATACATATAGTAATATAATAATACTTAAGATTATTCTTTTTAATTCTTGAATTTGAGGAGGGCTTATGTTTGCCCAAACCGATACTCCTAAACTACAAACCATAGATTTAGATGACCCAGAACCCTACGATACTTTATATCATAATGATGAAGTCAAACTCTTAGCAGAGTTTTTACAAAAAGAATCAAAATGCGAGTTTTCATATAATCATTTTTTTAAAACTGCCGGTGAAAATTTAATGGCCGTTTTTAATGGCTCGAAGTTATCGGGTGAAAAGTGGGTCAACTTACTTATTACTCTGCGTGATCTTACCGATTACTGTAAGATTAATGTTTTGATGCAAAACATCGCTAAGAACATTAATGCTTATGTCTGCGTCTACAAGCCCTTCTAGTAAGGGCTTTTTCGTTTATCTATATCTGAATACATAAAAGACCCCAATATAAAAATATATCGAGGCCTTTTATTTTTTATTTGTTGCTTTTAGAGTATTTGGCATAGTGTTTTTAGGTTATTTTTGCTATTAGCTCAGTTTGGACTTCTTCAATGTCTTTTCCATCTAAGAATAATAAGATTAAAAGCTTATTGTAGAGGTTCATAGTTCTTATGTCGCTGTGATTGATAAGATTTTCTAGCATTAGTATCTTATCAATGGCTGGATTGTTTTTACTGCATACAATGCAGCGGGATGGGTGGAATTCAAACTCAGGATTTTGTTTGAATAGTTTTCGTAAAGATTTTATTAGTTCATCATGCTCATCAATGCATTGATCGTAAGGTTTAATAATAATATTTATGCAAAGTTTGTTTATTTGCTCATGAACTAATATTTCTTCAGGGTAAAAGTCGATGGCTAGGTCTTTAAGTTTTCGCATCCTTAATATTGCATTGGTTATAGACATTGGGTTCTCCTTATGCAGGTCCTTGTTACTTGCAATGGTGTTAAAAGAAAAATTAGTGTTTCAAATACTTATGAGGAGTAGTTATAATTTAAAATAAAACTTTTATAAAATGCATAAAAAAAGAAGTCTATTTTTAGACTTCTTTTTTATTATTATTTATTTTGAACCTCTAGGAGCAGGTTTTCTTTTTGACTTGTTGCCACCGAAGCGTTTACCGCCATCTTTGCCACCATCTCTGTCACTTCTGCCACCTCTGCCGCCGCCATCTCTGTTGCCACCAAAACGTTTGCCGCCTCTGCCACCTTCATTATTGCCACCGAAGCGTTTACCGCCTCTGCCGCCACCATTTCCGCCACCGCTTCTTTTTCTTGGGTTAGGCTTTCTTTTTGGCATAACAAAGTCAGGGTCAATTAATTCTTGAATTTCGTTATAATATCTTCTGTCTTCTCCAGATACTAAGCTTAATGAGCTACCAGTTGCACCAGCACGACCAGTTCTACCAATTCTGTGGATGTAATCTTCAGCTGCTTGTGGTAAATCGAAGTTAATAACGTGCTCAACATGGGGAACATCTAAACCACGAGCTGCAACATCAGTTGCTACCATAACTCTAAACTTAGAGTCTCTGAAGCGTTTAATAACGCTTTCTCTTTTACCTTGTTTTAAATCACCGTGAATATAGCTAACTTTGTGGTTTTCTCTTGCTAGTTCTTTAGCAATTTTTTCAACTTTTCTTTTTGTTTTAACAAATAGAACAACAGAACCTTCTCTTGCTTCAAGTTCGTTTAGAAGAACTTGTAGTTTGTCATTTTCACTAACGTGCATAAAATCTTGAGAAATTCTGTCTAAGTTTGACTTGTCAGTTTCAATTTCAATTCTTTGAGGCGTTTTTAGGTATTTATCAGCTAGTTTTACAATACCTTTAGGCATTGTTGCAGAAAACATTAGAGTTTGTCTGTATGGGTCCATTCTTTCGATAATAGTATCAATTTGAATACCAAATCCCATATCTAACATTCTATCTGTTTCATCAAGTACTAAAAATGTAGCGTTACCTAATTTAAGAGTTCTTCTTTCTAGGTGGTCGTTAATACGTCCTGGTGTACCAACAATGATTCTAGGAGAGCGTTTTAGTGCTTTTAATTGCTTAGACATTGAGTCTCCACCAATTAATGTAGCAGAGCTAAGCTGAATGTTTTTACCAATAAGTTGGTTAACTACTGTAGCAACCTGAATTGCTAATTCACGAGTAGGCATTAAAATAATAGCTTTTTGCTCTGTAGTAGTCATCATTTTTGCTAACATTGGTAATACAAAAGCTAATGTCTTACCTGTACCTGTTTGAGCTGAAGCAATAACATCTTCGCCTGTTAATGCATGAGGGATTGATTGTGCTTGAATTGGAGTTGGGTCAAAAAACTCAAGTCTTTGTAATGAATCTTGTAGAGCTTGAGGTAATTCTAGCTCAGTAAATTTGCTTATCATAATAGATATTTCCTTTATTAATTTAAATTTATGCAGAACTTCTTAATAGCCACTTTGTTTCAGGCTCTTTATTGCAAAAATAAAGGATTATTTAAAATATCTTTTAAGAGTTTCTTAAAATAAAAAAATACTAGGGTAGTCCTAGCTATTTATTATTTTTTTACATACTTTGTTAGCTACAATATTATGTTAGTTTACACGAATATTGTTAATTTGTATGGGTAATATAGGGTAAAAGAACTAAAAAGTAAAGCTTTTACTGATATTTTTTTTCTTATTTTATAATAATATGGGTTTAAAAGTTAATTTTATCGTTGCATATGTTCAGTTCCCCATTCTCGCATAGCTAAAAGAATTGGCTCTAGTGTTTTCCCATAGTCTGTTAATCTATATTCTACTTTTGGTGGAACTTGTGCATAGACTTTACGTTCAATTACACCATCTTTTTCAAGCTCTCTTAGCTGGTTGGTTAGCATGCGTTGTGTAATGCCTTCAATAGAGCGTTGCATTTCATTGAAGCGTAATACCTCTAGGATCATTAAATGAAATAGAATTATTGGCTTCCATCTTCCTCCTATTACAGAAATTGTTGCGTCTACTGAACATTTATAATCTTTTTTCATGCTGCTCCTTCCCTGAAAACTCCATTAGTATACTTTTTGTATGTATATAACAAAATTGTGCGTACTTGTCAAGTTTGTATATATCTGCTATAAAAAAATATATTCAGAAAAAAGGAGAAGAAGTATGAATCAAGATATTACACATTATGCTAAAACTCGTTACTCGGCAAAGGCATATATGGCTGACAAGAAAATATCAGCAGAAAACTTAGAAAAAGTTAAAGAGTTGCTTAGGTACAGTGCCTCAAGTACTAATGTTCAGCCGTGGCACTTTATAATTGCTTCTAGTGAAGAATCTAAGGCAAAAATTGCCAAAGCAACACAGGCTTATCCATTTAACACAAAAGCAATTGAGGATTCATCTCATATTGTTGTGTTTTGTGCAAAAACAAGTATTGATGAAGAGTTTTTACTAAAAGTTTTAGAGCAAGAGGTTAAAGATGGGCGATATGATGCAGCTCCAGAATTTAAAGATAGGATGCACCAAGGTCGTAGTTGGTTTGTTAATATGCATAAAGATGAGATTAAAGATCTTGATCATTGGATGGGCAAGCAGGTTTATTTAAATGCAGGTTCATTTCTGTTAGGTGTTTCTGCTTTAGGTATCGATGCTTTGCCAATGGAAGGTATTGAGTTTGATATCTTAGATGAGGAGTTTGGTTTAGTAGAAAAAGGCTACACAGGTGTATTAGTTGTGCCAATTGGCTATGCAGATAAAGAACAGGATTATAATTCAAGAACTCCAAAATCTCGTTTAACCTATAAAGAAATTTTAACAGAAGTATAGAGTTTATAAAATAAAAAAGGAGACTATTATGTCTAAATTAACTATTGTTGCTAATATTAAAGCAAAAGAAGAAAATGTAGAGTTTGAAAAAACAGAACTTTTAAAATTAATTGATGTGACTCGTGCTGAAGAAGGTTGTCTGCAATATGACTTACACCAAGACAATGAAAATAAAGCTAGTTTTATGTTTTATGAGAGTTGGGCGTCTAGAGAGCTTTGCCTAGCACATATGGATAGTAAGTTTTTAAAAGATTGCATGGTTGCTATTGATGGTGCTGTTGAAAGTCTTTCTATTAATAAAATGACTAATATATCTTAGATAAAAGAAAGGCCTCTAGTTGGGTCTTTTTTAATATTTTATTGATGAAAAATAGCAAAAAACCCTTAGATTTCTCTAAGGGTTTAAATTGGCTCCGGTAGCAGGGCTCGAACCTGCGACCTGCGGATTAACAGTCCGTCGCTCTACCAACTGAGCTACACCGGAATAATCATAATAACAATTTTAGTTTATTGGAGGCCGAAGTCGGAATCGAACCGACTCATGATGGATTTGCAGTCCACAGCGTTCCCACTTCGCCATTCGGCCAAATTTGACTTCCGTTTTCAGTCTTACTAAGCTTGTTATCGCTTGGTGATTATTGTTATATTATAATTTTAACTTAGAGTCAAGAAGTTTTTTTCATTTTTTTAAATTTTTTTAGTTTTTTATTAAATTTACTATGAATATTATTGTATATTTTTTATTTTTGTACTATCCTATAAGTACTATGTAGCCACTTGGTTTATAAGTGGTTAGCTTATATTAGTGTCTATGATTAATATTTAAATATTATTGTTTAAAAAGGAAAAATTTTATGAATAAGAATCTTATTCTTGCAGGTTTTGCTACTCTTATTGCTTCAAATGCATCAGCAATTACCTTAAAAGAAGGGCTTGATATTGTTTTTAATGAAAACCCAAGCTTACAGTCAGTAAAAAATGAACTTAAAGTAAAAGAACAGGAAAAGAAACAAGCAGTTTCAGGATTTATGCCAGATGTTGAGGCTAAATACTCTTTAGAAGATCAAAATATTAACCTTGAAGGGGCTCCTTCTGGAGATGCTAGCCCTTCAACAGGGTCAGTTTCATTAACACAGCCGTTATTTACAGGTGGTGCTACTTTAGCAGGTTTTAAAGCTGCTAAGTATAATGAACAGGCAGCTGAGAGTAATTATAAACTACAGCAGCAGAATATTTTTCAATCTGCGGCTAGTTCATATCTTTCAGTAATGACAGCTCAAGAAGTGTTAGAGTTTAACACAAGACAGGTTGCAACTAACACAGAAGAAATGAAAAGAATTAGACAAAGATTTGAACTTGGTGATATTACTTTACCAAACTTAAAAGAGTTTGAAGCTCGTTTATCTGGTTATATTGCAGAAAAAGAAGCAGCATATGGTAATCTATTAGCGGCTAAATCTTCATTTATTACAATATTTGGTCGTAGTGCAGATGATTTAGATTGGCCTAAATTACAGCCACAGTTACCAATGTCTTTAGAAGAGTCATTAAATTTAGCAAAATCTAATAACCCAGATGTGTTACAGCAAAAAGTATTATTAAAAGCAAGTAAAGAAAATATTAACGTTGCAAGAGCTGGCTTTATGCCAACTGTAGCAGCGGTAGCAGCTTGGAGTAATAACTCAAATAACTTTGGTGCAACAGATACAAATGTAACAAGTATTGGTGTTCAGGCAAGTTTGCCTTTATTTAAAGGTGGTGAAACAACAGCTAAGTATAAACAATCAACATATCAAAAAATGCAGGCTGAAGATGCTCTAACTCAAAAAATTAGAGATATCGAAGCTCAAGCTTCAAATGCTTATAATGATGTACAAGTTCAAGCTCAAAGGGTTAAAGCTCTAAAAGTTCGTTTAGACTCATTTAGAATTACAACAGACGCTGTTGAAAAACAAGAAGAAGCTGGTGAAGCATCAATTATTGATGTATTAGATGCTAGAGATGATGAGTTTTCAGCAAAAGTAGATTTACAAGTTGCAAAGCAAGCTTTCGTATTAGCTAAGCTGGAATTACTTGCATCTGTTGGTAAATTTACATATAATGACATTGATAGTATTTTTAATACAGCTGTAATTCAAGAAACAGAAGTTCTTATGCCTGTTCCAGTAGCAGAGCCAGTTGAAGCTTATTAAAACACAGCTAAAATAAAATTTTTATAGATAACTTAACTAGGTTAATGAATGTAATTACTTAAGTGTATATTACTGTCTTAATCTAGTTTTGTTAAATTTTAATAGATTATGATTAAAGGGATAAACATGAACAATAACTTTTATATAACAACACCAATTTATTACCCTTCAGGTAAGCCACATTTAGGGCACACATACTGCACATTAGTTGCAGACTCAATTGCTCGTTTTAACAGACTTAACGGTAAAAAAGTTATGTTTGCTACAGGTACTGACGAACACGGCTTAAAATTACAAAGAAAAGCCGAAGAAATGGGAATAACTCCAGCTGAATACGTTGCAAGCATGAGAGAAGACTTTAAAACGCTATCACCATTAATGAACTTTTCAAATGATGATTTTATTTCAACAACAGAAGAGCGTCATAAAAAAGCTGCTCAAGCAATGTGGAAACGTTTAGAAGAAAATGGTTATATTTATAAAGACACTTATGCTGGCTGGTACTGTGTATCTGATGAAGCATACTTTACAGAAGAAGAATTAGTAGATGGCAAAAGCCCTGATTCAGGCAACCCTGTTGAGTGGATGGAAGAGGAATCATACTTCTTTAAACTATCAGCATTTACGGATAAACTTTTAGAATTTTATGAAGCAAATCCAAACTTTATTCAGCCAGAAACTAGAAAAAATGAAATTGTTAACTTTGTTAAGCAAGAGTTAAGAGATTTTTCTATTTCAAGAACTAAATTTGACTGGGGTGTTTCAGTTCCAGGTGATGAAAAACATGTAATGTATGTTTGGATTGATGCTTTAACAAACTATTTAACAGTAGCTGGTTTCCCTGGTGATATTTCAGAATTTTGGCCTGCAGATATGCACTTAGTGGGTAAAGATATTGCTAAATTCCATTGTATTTACTGGCCTGCAATGCTAATGGCTGCAGATCTTCCAACTCCTAAAACAGTGTTTGTTCATGGTCACTGGTTAGCTGATGGTAAAAAAATGTCTAAATCATTAG
>DMEM01000019.1 GCA_003450915.1 Alphaproteobacteria bacterium | reverse complement strand
TTTTACTTTTTAAAGCCTCTGTAATATCATTATTGAAGTCTGTTACGAAAGTAGTCTTATAAACATTAATTGACTTTAAAACAAAACCAGCTTTTTCTAGAGATTTATAAAATAACTTATTAGCATTACTAGCACATAAATGAACTATTTTTTGCCCCTTAACTTCATTATTTATAATATACTCAGCTAACTCTTTTGTATTATGCCACTTAAGACTTACAGCACCTGCCTCTTTAAATCTTTCTGCAATTTGAGAGTTTAAACAATAAACTTTCTTACCCTTTAAAAACTCTAAGTTTTGTTGTACTGCCTTTAACGCATTTTGGCTAGTTATTAAGACAATATCTGTCTCAACACTAGCCAAGTTTACATCTATGTTTTCTGAATATGAAATTGATTGGGAGTAAAAATTTAAACCTTGTGACTTAAAAAACTCATCACTTGTTTTTAGTGCTGTAGCATTTCTTAAAACAAGTAAATTTTTAATCATTCACAGAAGCTTCTTTTATTAACTCTTCAGCACCTTGAGATAACAAGTCTTTTGCAACTTTTTCACCTAACTCTACAGGGTCAATTCCTTTTTCTTTATATCTTGAACGTAAAACTGTTTCACCATCTTTTGAAGAAACTAGAGCTACAACTCTTAAAGAACCACCTGCAGAATACTCACAGTAACCAGCCATTGGAGTATGACAGTTGCCTTGCAAGGCATTAGTAATTGCTCTTTCTACTGTAAGACATACAAATGACTCTTCATGATTAATTTCTTTTAAAGCATCAATAACTTCAGTTGCATCAGCTTTACATTCAATACCAATAATACCTTGACCAAATGCCGGCATCATAACATCAGACTCTAAAACCTCATCAATTCTATTTTCTAAACCTAAGCGGTCAATACCTGCTTTTGCCAAAATAATTGCATCAACAACACCTTCATCCATTTTTTGAATTCTACTATCAACATTACCTCTATAATGTACAACATCTAAGTATGGGAAATTAGCTCTAATTTGGCTTGCTCTTCTAATTGAAGACGTACCAATTTTAGCTCCTTTTTCTAACATTAAAAATGTATCATTTTTACGAGTAATTACTACATCACGGTGATTTTCTCTTTCTAACACCGCAGGGATAACAAAACCTTCTGGTCTTTCAAAATCTGATGGCACATCTTTCATTGAGTGAACTGCAATATCAGCTCTACCTTCTGCAACAGCTTCTTGAACCTCTTTTATAAAAGCGCCCTTACCACCGTCTTTTGATAGATCTCCATTTGTTTTCTGAGATTTATCTCCTGTTGAAACTATTAAAACTAATTCGTATGAGTGTCCAATTTCTTCTAACTTTTCGCCAACTAAATTAGCCTGAATTTGAGCTAATTTGCTTTTTCTTGTGGCAATTCTAAAATGCATTGTTATTATTCCTATTTTTTGGATATCTTTTATTGAACCACCGCCAGTATAACCTCTTTTTTTACAATCTACAAGTTAAAACGGATAAAATACAGGAATAATGAAAATACTTAATATAAAAAAGATAATATTTAAACCCAAGCCAACCTTAATAAAGTCAGAGTATGTATAGCTTCCAGCAGACATCACCATTAAGTTTGTTTGGTAGCCAACGGGCGTACTAAAACAGCTTGAACTTGCAAACATTACAGCTAATACTAATGGATAATAACTTAAACCAAAGGTTGTGGCCAAACTTATTGCAACAGGAGTCATTAAAATAGCACAAACAGCGTTTGACATAACCGCACTAATAACCATACTTGTAAAATAAATTACAGCTAGTAACACGTATGGACTTGCACCATTAGTTTGAGTCTTAATAAAATCAGCAAAACTTATAATTAATCCCTGCTCTTGCATTACATTTGAAAGAGGTAATAAACAAGAAATTAAAATAACAACTTTAATATCTATAGCTCTATAGCATTGTGATAGCCTTATAGTTTTTGAAAGAATTAAAAACATTACCGCTAAAAATGCAGCTTGTAATATTGAAACTAAGTTTAATGATACTGCTAATACAACAGCGAACATTGTCAATGTTGCAGTTAGCATTTTATCTTTATTGTAATAAATTTCAGAATGTTCATTTAATATTAACAACTCTCTTTGACGGCTAAAGTCACTAATGCTTTGCTTATTTCCTTGTAGTAATAAAGTATCTCCGTCTTTTAATTGAACTTCAGAAATTCTACTTCTTAAAACAGATCCATGTCTTTTAATACCTAACACTGCTATTTGATTTTTGCGTAAAATATTAACCTGTGAAATTTTACGATTGATTAAGCTCGACTTATTAGAAACAACAACTTCCATTAATTTTAAATCATGGTGTTCTAATTCAACTTTTTCACTTGCCCAGTTTTCTAAACCAAGTGATGATAGCACATCCATAACCTTATTAACATCTGCTCTTAAAATAAGTTTATCACCTGATTGTATAAGAGTTTCTTCGGTTGCCCAATGCAGCTGATCATTTCTAATCATTTGAATAATTCTTACATTTTCAATATCATTCAACTTATTTATATTAAGCTTTTGATCAATTAGTTTTGAATTTTCTAAAACTCTTAATTCAAGCAAGTAATCTTCTAAACTATAAGCATCTTCTTCACTTTGTGTTTTTTTCTTGCTTAGG
>DMEM01000033.1 GCA_003450915.1 Alphaproteobacteria bacterium | reverse complement strand
TACTATGTTCTTGATGTGGTTAGGTGAAAGAATTACAGCAAAAGGTCTTTATAATGGTCTTTCAGTTTTAATTTTTGCAGGTATTGTTGCTGAAATGCCAGCTTCAATTATTCAAGCTTTTGAAATGAATCAAGTTGGTACAGTGTCAGGCTTTACTCTATTGGGTATTGTTATTTGGGTATTTATTATGCTTGGTTTTGTTTGCTTTGTTGAAAGCTCAGAAAGAAGATTGATTCTTAAAAATCCAAGAGCTCTTTCTCAAGCTAAGCAAGGTAATATTGATTTTTCAAATGAAGCATATCTGCCATTTAAAGTTAACACACCAGGTGTTATGCCAGTTATTTTTGCATCATCAGTAATTATCTTCATTACAGGTGGTCTAAGCTTAATTCCTGAGTCTGAGTTTGCTGTGACATTGTCAACTTACTTAGCTAGAGGTAGCATGGGTTATGTAGCATTATATGCCTTAACTATCGTGGTATTCTCATTCTTATTTGCTTCAGTTATGTTCGATACTAAAGAACAATCAGAAGGTTTAAGAAAAAATGGTAACTTTATTCCTGGTATCCGCCCAGGTAAGCCAACACAAATGTATTTTGATTACTTATTAACAAGATTAACATTTATTGGTGCTATTTACCTTGTGCTAGTTTGCGTATTACCTGAATTATTAGGTCTACAAATTAGCTTAGCAACACAATTTAGCGGAACAAGCATTTTAATTATGGTTGGTGTTGTTATCGGTATCTTTGAAGATGTTAAAAGATACATTAAAGAACAAGTTCAAGCAGAACTTATGAGTAAACACTCATTTAGAAAAGGTCCAAGAAGAAAGGTTCAAAGATAAATTATGATTATCGTATTTATGGGCCCTCCTGGTGCAGGTAAAGGAACACAGGCACAAATATTGCAGGAGAACTTACAGATTCCAAAACTATCGACAGGCGATATGCTGAGAGCAGCAATAACAGCAGGTTCGGAAGTTGGAAAAAAGGCTGAAGCGCTAATGAAGAATGGCGATTTAGTACCAGATGAGGTTGTGGTTGGTATTATTAAAGAAAGAATAATACAAGCTGATTGTGCAACTGGTTTTATATTGGATGGATTTCCAAGAACAATAAATCAGGCTCAAGCCCTTGACAAAATGTTAAAGGATAACAATCTTATTGTAGACAAAGTAATTTGCTTAGACGTTAACCCCGATATAATCGTGGCACGTCAGGCAGGTAGAAGAATTGCATCAAAGTCAGGTTGTGTTTACCACGTTGAACATAATCCGCCTAAGGTGCCAGGTAAATGTGATGTTTCAGGTGAAGACCTGATTCAACGAGATGATGATAAAGAAGATGTTGTAAGACACCGTTTGGAGATTTATGCAGATACAGTAAAACCTATTTTAGAGTATTACGAATCTCAAAGCTTATTACATAATGTAAAAGGCACTTCTTCAGTAGAAGCGGTAAAAACTGAAATTTTATCAATAATTAATCAGAAATAAAAAAGGAAGTATATTGTGGCAAAACAAGATTTAATTGAACTTGAAGGTATTGTGTCGGATTCTTTACCGGGTGATAAATTCAAAGTAACATTAGAAAATGGTCATGAAGTGCTAGCTCATATTTCTGGTAAAATTAGAAAAAACTCAATCAGAATTTTAGTTGGCGATGCAGTTTCATTGGAAATGACACCGTATGATCTTAATCAAGGTCGTATAACATTTAGACATAAAGATAAAAAATAGGAGAGTATAGAATGAAAGTTCGTGCATCTGTTAAAAAAATCTGCGGTGGTTGTAAAGTTATTAAAAGAAAAGGCGTAGTACGTGTTCAGTGTTCTAAAGACAAAAAACACAAACAACGTCAAGGCTAATTAATAAGTTTATTGCAGATTTATAAAGATTAAATTAAAATATAATTAAATGAGGAGATAAACATAGTGGCTCGTATTGCTGGGGTAAATATCCCTACAGATAAGCAGGTATGGATTGCTTTGACATATATCTATGGTATAGGTAACAAACTATCAATGGATATTCTAGGATCAGCTAAAGTAGAACCAACTAAAAGGGTTCATGCTTTAACAGAAGATGAAGTAACTTCAATCAGAAAAGTTATCGAAGCAGATTATGCTGTAGAAGGTGACTTAAGAAGAGAAGTATCATTAAACATTAAAAGACTTATGGATCTAGGTTGCTACCGTGGTCTAAGACACAGAAGAAGACTGCCAGTTAGAGGTCAAAGTTCAAAGACAAATGCTAGAACTCGTAAAGGCCCACGTCAAGGTGCAGTTAAGAAAAGATAGTAAGGGAAGGATTTTAAGTTATGGCAAAAGCTGAAACTAGAATAAAGAAAAAAGATCGTAAGAATATTACGAATGGTGTTGCTCACGTTAAATCAACATTTAACAACACTATTATTACAATTGCAGACGCTCAAGGTAATGCAATTTCATGGTCATCATCAGGTTCTCAAGGTTTTAAGGGTTCACGTAAGTCAACTCCTTATGCTGCACAGGTAGCTGCTGAAGACGCTGGTAGAAAAGCTCAAGACCACGGAATGAAAATTCTAGAGGTTGAAGTTAAGGGTGCGGGTTCAGGTAAAGAATCAGCAGTTAGAGCTCTTCAAGCTATCGGGTTTACTGTTACATCAATTAGAGATGTTACAACAATCCCACACAATGGTACTAGACCACCGAAACGTCGTAGAGTTTAGTATTTTAGGTTTACAATATTAACAATTAAGTTAAGGAATAGTCCAATGCAAATACAAGCAAACTGGAAAGAACTAATTAAACCTTCTGATATTACAATGAAAGAAGGTAAGGTTAAAGGAAAATCAGCGAATTTTTCAATTGAACCACTAGAAAGAGGGTTTGGCTTCACTCTTGGTAACGCGTTAAGAAGAGTACTTCTTTCAAGTCTGCAAGGTACTGCTATTACTCACATTAAAATTGAAGGTGTAGAACATGAGTTCTCTTCAATTGATGGAGTAAAAGAAGATGTTTGTGATATCATTTTAAGCCTAAAAACATTACCTTTAGTTCTTCATGCAGAAGGCCCTAAAGTTGTAAGTATTGATGTTAAAGGCCCTGCTGTTGTTACAGCTGCTGATATTCAAGCTACTCACGACATTGAGGTTGTTGATCCTGAGCACGTTATTGCTACTGTAGCAGAAGGTGGTCACTTCGTAATGGATCTAACTGTAAATGTTGGCAAAGGTTATGTACCTGCAGAAAATCAAAACAAAGAAGATCTACCAGTTGGTACAATTGCTATTGACTCAATCTTCTCACCAGTAACAAGAGTTTCTTATGCTGTAGAAGATGCTAGGGTTGGTCAAGTTTTAGACTATGATAAACTAGCACTTGAAGTTGAAACTAATGGTGTAGTTAGCCCTGAAGATACAGTAGCATTCGCTGCTAAAATTCTTCAAGACCAACTATCAGTATTTATTAACTTTGAAGACTTAGCTGAAGAAGCAGAAGAGCAAGAAGA
The DNA here is from genome assembly GCA_003450915.1 of Alphaproteobacteria bacterium. Taxonomy (GTDB): domain Bacteria; phylum Pseudomonadota; class Alphaproteobacteria; order UBA1280; family UBA12223; genus UBA12223. The sequence continues at coordinate 1,576 of DMEM01000033.1, read as the reverse complement.
AGAACTAAATATTAACCCAGCTCTACTTAAGAGAGTAGATGAGTTAGAATTATCAGTTCGTTCTGCAAACTGCCTGAAAAATGATAATATTGTTTATATTGGTGACCTTGTTCAGAAGAGCATCCATGACATGCTTAAAACACCTAACTTCGGTAGAAAATCTCTTAACGAGATTAACGGTGTATTAGAATCATTAGGTTTAAGATTCGGCATGGAAATTGATAACTGGCCACCTGAAAACATTGAAGAATTAGCTAAAAAGTTCGAAAAAACTGAATTTTAATTCTACAAAGATAGATACGGAGAAATAGAAAAATGAGACATGGTGTTTCTAAAAGAAAATTTAATAGAAAATCTAGCCACAGACAAGCAATGCTAGCTAACTTAGCTCAAAGCCTGTTTGAACACGGTCAGATTAAAACTACTTTACCAAAAGCAAAAGATCTTAGATCTGTTGCTGAAAAACTAATCACTAAAGCTAAAAAAGGTGATTTACACTCAAGAAGAGAAGTTCTAAAAGTAATTAACAAAAAAGATGTTGTTGCTAAACTTTTCGATGAAATCGCTCCAGCAGTAGCTGAAAGAAACGGCGGTTACACAAGAGTAATCAAAGCTGGCTTTAGATTAGGTGATGCTGCTCCAATGGCAATCATCGCATTAGTTCAAGAAGAAGTTACTGTTAAAACAGAAGCTAAAGAAGAAACTTCAGCTGAGTAATAAATATTAATAAGATACAAAAAGAGACTAAAAGAAATAAAATTCATGTTTAGTCTCTTTTTATTATAAAGGAAAAACATCTATGGAAAAGTTTATACAAGTTCAAACTAAAGTAAATGAAGTTTCAACAACATTTGGCTTTAGAGAATTTAACTTTAACGCGGAAAAATATGAGACAGCTCAAAGAGCTCTATCTCGCTTTGTTAAATCTATGAACAATAGAATTAGCAGAAATGAAATTGAAGATGCATCAGAAATTAAAATTAAATTAGATTTAGTTTCAAACTTAATCAAAAAGGTTAACTCAGTTAAATTTACAGAAGAGCCTAAAGTTGAAAACTTAAACTTCATTCTTGAAAATTCAACACAGGCATTGTTTGAATACCACAAGAATAAGCTAGTTAAATACTTTAGCCTAAAGCTAGCTAAAGAAGTTAAGTTTAACTATACAATTCTTAAAAACTACTTTGCTTATAAGTGCTATTATGAGCAAGAAGAAGGCGCTAAAGTATCACTAGAGCGTCTAAGAGATGCAAACAAAGAAATTTTTGACAATATTAAATCTTTAGAATCTACAACTTTAGAAAACTTAGAAGAAAAACTTGCTGTAAAAGATGTTTTAGCAAAATCATTCTCAGAGTTATTCAATACCGAAGTTTTAGAGCAAGCTTTAACAGTTTGTAAACTAAATAAAGATAAAATTGATGAAATCAATAAAACTCATCTAGCTAAGAAGAAACCTGCAAAAGATGCAAAATCTTCTAAGCCTAAGAGAAAAATTGATATGAATAAAACAAGAGTTAATAAAAACATTAAAACAAATACAGTAAAAGAAGCTTATACTGATAAAGGTGCTGAA
>DMEM01000068.1 GCA_003450915.1 Alphaproteobacteria bacterium | reverse complement strand
TCTTATTCATTTTTCAATTTAATTAAGACTCCTTCGGGAGTCTTTTTTTTATTGTTCAAAGTATAAAATTGCCTACGACTAACCTAAAGGTAAGTCTACTATGAAGTAAACTCCTAGCCTACGATTAACGATTAAGCTAAAGGTAAGTCTCCGGAATCTCGCTAGAACTAAAGTTATAACAATCTTAAACGCTAATAGTTAATTTAGATGCTAACGTTAATAAGTAGCTAAAGTTTTTATAGTTTATAATATGTGATAAATGAAAATCCCCCCCCTATAGGGGGCAGAGTTAAGTAATTATTGTATATAATACTTAAAACTTTCTATTTCTTTGCTTTCAGTATTATACTTTAAACTAATAAACTCTCCATTTTTTATGGATAGCTTACCATTGTACGGTTCTTTTTTTGCCTTCATGTAACACTATAGTGTTTTTGTTTAAATATAGCTTTGCTAAAGATCCAATTAATGTCCCATGTGAGACAATAACCAGTTTATTTATATATAGTGTATTGTTAATAAACTGTGCTAATCCTTTTTTTAAGCGAGTTACTGTTTGTTGTTTGCTTCCTCAATTAGGTAGCTTAACATGCATATGGTTTGGATTTTCTAAGTCAAAAATGGTATTAAAATATTCAGGATATAGCTTTTTGCCCTCTTTTAGTCCCGATAGCTTCACAATCACCAAAAGGTAATTCATTGAACTCTTCGATGTGTTGTATGGGAATATTTAAATCACTTTTAGCAATTTTGGCGGTGTTAATAGCTCTAGTTAAAGTGCTAGGATAATATTGCTTGCAATATTCCATTAGAATTTAAATCAAAGTCTGAAGAACTTTGAATTTTTCCTTGTACGTTTAGATTTGTTTAACCATGTCTGTAAACACGAACCTTTATACAGTTAGTTTTTGTCCATATTAACCTTCTTTATATTTAGTAAGTAAAAATTGAATTACGTATGTTTTTATTATGGTTATCAAGCTAAGTATAAATAACTGCTATAAAAGTAATTAAACAATCTCATTAAAAAGACTTACCTTTTAGGTAAGTCTTTTTTTGATAAATATACAGCGAATAAAATGTATATTATTATAAAAAAATTAGTTAAGTTCTTCTAGCTAAGGCTACTTTTAAAATATAAATATATTCTTTTGCAAAAGCATCATATCCCCATCTAAAATCACCAGTATTATCCCCATCTGAAGCATCAACTTCTTTATCTATATTTTTTGCTAGACTTTCTAAAGAATTATCATCATTTGTTATAACTGCCCAAACAAAACAGTTTCCTCCAACTGCGCATTGGGTACCACTATCTCTCCACTGATTCCAGTTAACATTATCTGGTGACTTATAGATTTCTACTCGTGAATAAACAGAGTGATATAAATCATTCCTATTAAGGTTGGGGCCTTTTTTATAAGGTAGGTAAGGGCCTTTCCAAGCAGCATCTCCTAAGTTTTCTACTAAACGCTGAACTTGTAAAATTTGAAAATTAACACCAGATCCTGATAATTCATGTCCAACATCAAGATAATAGGCTTCCCAAGCTTTTCCTATTTCTTTTAACTCAGTAATAAAACTTGTAACTCTAACCTGTTGAATCGCACTATAAAGTGCAGCTCCACTTATTACCGATAGAGCTCCAAAAATTGCTAAAGCTATTCTCGCATCAAGACCGAACATCGCACCAACTTGCTTCATTTTACACCATCTCCTATTTTTTATTGATATATAGTATTGTACAACAATCAATGGTTTAAAACAATAAAAAACATTTTAAGTACTTTTTTTAAAAGATATTAGAAGAACATAACTAAAATGTATATTTTATATTATGTCTTTAGAGTGGGTTAAGATGAGTTGATTCTGTTAGATGTTAGAGATACAGAAGAAGACTTAGATAACATAATTACAGGTTCTATTAAAATACCTGCTGATTATGAAGGTAGAGCTTTAGAAAATTCAATCTTAATTGATAGAGTGTACTCAGAAGATTATAATAATTTAGAAGATATGTTAAAAGATGCCGATAGATTGATGTTTGAGCAAAAAAAGAAAAAGATGTTAATAGATAAATTTGATATACATTAATCTATTCTTTTTATTAGTTCTATAATAGTATGAGAAGAATAAGAAGGAGTATTTGCGATGTACAATGAATATATGCTGACATTTTTAGGTTTGTGGTTAATAATACTAACAATTATGGCCCAACACATTGTAGCAACGGTTGCTCATAGAAAACAAAAAATTTTTATTCCTGGAGTGATAGATGTTAACCTTGATAGTAAGTCGTTTGTTTTTAGAAGTGATAGAGTATTTAAGAACTCGCTAGAGAATATTATTCAGTTTATTGTTCCTGTTTTTTTAGCTTTTATCTTAGGCGTTAATAATATTTATTTAGCGATTCTTGTATGGCTATTTGCCGGTGCTAGAATTGGGCATATGTGTTTTTATTACATCCAATCAAGAGGTCAAAAATTTAAGATTAAAAGATATTTTTATTTATTTGGACTTTTTATAAATATTGTTTTAATGATGGTTATATTTTTAAAGATTTTTGTTGGGTAAATGAAAAAGCAGCCTAAGTTGGCTGCTTTTATATATTTTCGTAATTAGTATTTATTAATGTGGTATAGTTCCAAAGAGATTTAAATATTTGTATAAGAGTTTACTTATTGACTGCGGGGTTATTATATTACCAGAAGATAGTTTCTTTTTTGATTCAGAAAAAATATACTTAAAACTATTGTATTGCTTAACAGGAGTACTAGCTTCATCGATTGTATCTATAATAGAAAAAGGTGAATCTAGATTATATTCAAGAGAAATTACAAGAACCATAAGTTTAAATGAAATAATTTCTTCTGGCTTATAACGATCTGTTTCATATGCTTCTGAAATTAAATGTTCAATCCGATACTTAAAGCTGTCTGATTTTTTGCCTTTAAGGTAGCGTTCAAGATCTTGGTAGTAGTTATATGAATAACCATGGCTATGACCTTGAAAAATGCTTTTTGTTTTTGCATTAAAAATATAATGTTGAGCAGAAAAAGCTAAAGCAAGTTTTAAAGCTTTGGTACGTTTTAATTCATATGAGTTTAAAAGGGTAAGAGTATTTTCTGGATTAATTTCCTTAAGAGAATCTTCTAGCGATTGTTCTTGTATAATATCCATATATAATGCCTAAAAAAGTAACTAAGTTAAAGAGGGCTTATAATAACAATTAAATTTAATCGTTTCAAGAGTAAATAAAAAAGCAACCATTATTGATTGCTTTAAATATTTAGATATTTGCTTTTATTGTTAATTAATAACTGTAGGTTCTCTTGAAATAGTTACGCCTAGTTTTTCTTTAATAGTGTTTGCAATATAATCAGAAAAGTCCAGAACGTCTTTACAAGTTCCTTTTTGAGAGTGATTAACCACAATTAGGGCATGTTTATCGTAAATTCCGATATGATCTTGTTTGTATCCTTTTAAACCGCATAAATCAATTAATAAAGCAGTAGGTACTTTAACGGTATCTTTAGATGTAGCGAAACTTTGTAGTTTTTCTGCTTTTTGTTCATCTACACTTTTAGCTTTAGTTACTAAATTAAGAAAGTCAGATTTTTCTAAAACAATGTTTTTAAAGAAAGAGCCTACATTCGGTAGGATATCATAATCTGGTAATTTATTAACTCTGATTTTGATAATTTCTTGTCTTATTTTTGCTAAAGAAAGGTTTTTATCATCTCTAAAATAAGCCATATCTTGATAAGCTAAAGAAAATTCACCAGATTTTGCCAGTTTGTAAGTAATTTCTAGAATAATATAACGACCTTTTTCAGATATATTAAAAATACTCTTTCTATATGAAAAATTAGCTTGCTGATTATTAATTTCTACAAATTTACTTTCTTGTAGGTCATAAGCATGGATTTTATCAATTGTTGAACAAACTTCTTGACCATAAGCTCCAATATTTTGGACAGCACTTGCACCAACTGTTCCTGGAATATATGAAAGATTTTCTACCCCGTAAAAGTTTTTATTAACACAAAAGTCAACAAAATCATCCCAAATTACCCCAGCCCCTGCTGTAATAAATGCATTATTGTCATTTTCTGACGTGATATTAATTTCTTTATTTGTGAATCTAATTACTAGGCCTTTTATGCCTTCATCTGAAATAATTACGTTACTTGCAGATCCTAGAGGTGT
>DMEM01000202.1 GCA_003450915.1 Alphaproteobacteria bacterium | reverse complement strand
TGACCAGTCTACACAAATTAAAGATATGCTATCAGACCTTCAAAATAACGTGTTAGCATCTGTTCTATTAGTTATGATCATTGTTTTAGCTATACTAGGTGTTAGTTCTGCTAGTTTAGTTGCTTTAGCAATTCCAGGATCATTTTTAATGGGTGTTATTGCTTTATATTTTATGGGATTTACAATGAATATTGTTGTTCTGTTCGCTTTAATTCTATCTGTAGGTATGTTAGTTGATGGCGCTATTGTTGTAGTAGAAATGGCTGATAGTTTAATGAATAAAGGTTATTCAAAACGTGATGCATTCAGAAGAGCGTCTCGTACAGTTGTTTGGCCAATTGCTGCCTCAACAGCAACAACATTAGCTGTATTTTTACCATTACTATTCTGGCCTGGTATTGTTGGTGAATTTATGAAATTTATGCCAATTACTCTTATTTTTACTTTAACAGCTTCATTATTAATGGCAGTTATTTTTGTACCAGTAGTTGGTAGTAAAATTGCTAAGAAAAATAAACATAGCCAAGATGACTTTGAAGAAAAGCTAAAAGCAAAATATGAAAAAGTTTTACTTTTCTGTGTTGAAAAACCAAAAAGAATTTTAGCTTGTGCGGTATTTGGCTTTATTGGAATGATTCTGTTTTACAGTCAATTTAACCACGGTGTAGAATTTTTCCCTGACTCAGAACCAGAAAATGCAAATATTGTAGTTCATGCAAAAGGTGATTGGTCAGTATATGAAAAAGACGAAATATTAAAACAAGTTGAAGATATAGTTTTGCAACAAGAAGGTATTGAAAATGTATACTCAGTATCAGGTGAAATTGGTAGCAGTACAGGTGATGCTCAAGATATTGTTGGTAAAATTTCATTAGAATATTTAGATTGGGATCTTGGTAGACCCAAATCTGTAGAAATTTTAAATTCAATTAAAGAAAATACTAAACATCTGTATGGTATTACTGTTGCAGGTGAAGAAGAACAGGGAGGCCCTAAAGAAGGTAAGCCTATTACTGTTGCTGTTAGAGGTGATAACTATCAAGCTGTTAAACAAGTAGCTAAAGAAGTTGAAAAAGAGTTATCTCAAACAAAAGGTATTAAAGATTTAACAACATCTTTATCTGATCCTGGTATTGAGTGGAACTTAATTATTGATAGAGCTGAAGCTTCTAGAAATAATACAAACTTAGTTGAGGTTGGTAATACTGCTAGTTTAACAACTTCAGGAATTAAGGTTGGTTCTTATCGTCCGGATGATTCAAATGATGAGTATGATATTATTGCAAGATTTGAGGAGTCTCAAAGAAGCTTAACAAACTTAGACAATTTGCGTATTATTACAAGTGAAGGTGATTTAGTTCCTGCTGAAAACTTAATGCAAAGAGTTGCGAAACAAAAAGTTAGTATTATTGAGCGTTTAGATCAAAAAAATGTTGTATATGTAAAATCAGATGTTGAAGAAGGTATTTTAGCAAATGATGTTATTGCAGCAATGCAAGTAAAAATTAAAGAAGCAAAACTGCCATCAGGAATTTCAATAGAATTTAAAGGTGATAGTGAAGATCAGAAAGAATCTTCAGAATTTTTAGAAAAAGCGTTCTTATTTGCAGTTATGATGATGCTTATTATTCTGGTAACTCAATTCAATAGTTTATTCCAGGCATTTGTAATTCTATCTGCTGTTATTTTATCAATTGCAGGTGTTTTATTAGGTCACTTAATAATGGTTAAACCTTTTGGTATTGTTATGTCTGGGTTAGGTATTATTGCATTAGCTGGTATTGTTGTTAATAATAATATTGTTTTAATTGATGCATATAATAGTTTAAGAAAAGAAGGTTTACCTTGGAAAGATGCTCTTGTAGAAGCCTGTAAAACAAGGTTAAGACCTGTTCTATTAACAGCCATTACTACATTAATTGGTTTATTACCAATGGCTTCAAAGTTAACTATTGTATTTACAGAAAGAAAAATAATGTATGACTCTCCATCAAGCCAATTTTGGGATCAGTTAGCAAGTTCTATTGCTTTTGGCCTAACTTTTGCAACGGTATTAACATTATTAGTAACTCCAAGTTTAATTGCATGGTTTATAGCAAGGCTTGAAATGTGCAATAATAAAAAAAACAAATAAAAAACTAAAATTAGGTAAATAAAAAATGACAGACACAATTATTATTAAAAAGTATGCAAATAGAAGGTTATATGATACTCAAACAAGTAGCTATATAACTCAAGAAGATCTATTTGAAATGGCAAGAAAAGGCGAAGACTTTGAAGTAAAAGATGTTAAAACAGGTGAAGACTTAACTCGCCAAGTGCTAACTCAAATTATTTTTGAAGAAGAAGGCAAAAAAGCTGTGCCATTATTACCTATTAGTTTTTTAAGAAGTCTTATTCGTTTGTATGATAATAGCATGCAAAGCTTAGTTCCTCATTATCTAGAGCAAACTATTGAATCATTCTATTCATTAGAAAAAACAACTGGTATCGGTAAAATTGAAAAAGCTGTAAAAACTAATATGCAATTCTTCCAAAACGGTATGCAGTTATTTAATCCGTTTGCAGGAGCTGTACACGGCCAATCAAAACAAGATAAATTAAGAAAAATTAAATATCTTGAAGATGAAATCGAAAAACTAAAAAAAGAGTTAGAAGACTAATCTTTAATTATTAACTTTATTCAATAAAAAACCTAGCTAATAAAGCTAGGTTTTTTTGTATACT
>DMEM01000009.1 GCA_003450915.1 Alphaproteobacteria bacterium | reverse complement strand
TATTTACTCAAAAATATCAATATCGTAATAATCGTAATAATCGTACTTAGGTTCTACCCTTACCTTATCAGGCTCTAAGCCTCTTAAGTCTTTTGAAAATATTATAAAATTAAGAGATATGTAATCAATATTACGCCCTCTTAATATTTCTTTTTTTACTCTAAAATCTATCGCTTTTTTTGCATTTTTTATTAAATCCTCTCGCTGTTCTTTTGATTTATTATAAAAACTTTGCCTAAGGTAATGCGTAATAAACTCTTGTTTTACAATTAAATTAAAAGTCTCTTTATTTACATCTAAGTCATATTCTATAGAACGATCTAGCTTATAAATATAACTAAAAGATCCATCAACACCATTAGAATAGATCACTCTATTTTCTATATGAGCACTAAAAGACTCATCATCTTTAGTCCTGAAAGTTTGAGGGCTCTCACTTGTAATAAAAAAATTAGTAGTTTCCCAGTTAAGATTTACAGCAAAAACATCCAAGCTAAATATAAGTAATAGCCATACAGCGAAGTGTTTCATGACTTCCTCCTAAAAAAGTAATAAATGTACTTGTTATTATTTAACAGTATCTTTATAGTAAGAGCCCAAACAAGAAAAACAGCCTATCAAGGCTGTTTTTCAGTTTTTCACTCGCAATTTAGAACTCTACGGACTCCTCTTTCCAAGAAAGATCGGAAGAAATGGGTCGCATGTCAATATATTCTCCTAGCTCATTGTGAGCGTAGAAGGTGTTTTCTATTTTTTAGCTAATGGATGATTTGCTAGCAAGGCGTTATAAGCTTGCTCATCTGCAATTTTAGTATAAATTTGCGTTGTTGCTAAGTCTGAATGACCTAACATTAACTGAACAGTTCTTAAATCAGCATTATTTTTTACTAATTCTGTAGCAAATGAGTGACGTAACTTATGCGGGGATATTTCAATACCGTATTTTAAACCAAGTTTGTGAATAATTGTGTAAACATATTGTCTGGTTACATTTTTATATTTACCATCTTTACTTTTTTTAATTGATGGAAAGATAAAATGAAGATCTGAATTTGCGTAACGTTCATCTTTTTTTATTTCATTTAAATGATTTGTTAAAACTTCTGTAGCGATAGTTCCTAAAGGCACAAGTCTAAACTTACCGCCCTTGCCTTTTACTTTTAATGCTTTTGCTTGATTTTCTTCTAAATCTGAAACTGTTAGATTTATTAACTCACTGATACGAAGCCCTGTAGCATAAAAAACAATTAAAATTGTCCTAGCTAGCTTTTCTGAATATTCTGCTAGTGAATTATCATTAATAATTTTTTGTAGAACTTCATGATTAATCGCCTTAGGTAAATCCTTTGGCTTTTTGGGTAGTTCTAAGTTTGTGGCATAATTAAGATCTGCGATGTTTTTTTGGACTAAAAAATTACAGAACTTTTTCAAGCAAGATATAGTTCTACTTTGAGAGCGTGCTGAAAAATGCTTTTTAGTAACAATATAATTTAAATATTCAAAAACTATTTTTTCTGATAATTTCTCATCATTTGTAGCTTTACAAAAACCATAAAAGGCATCTAAATCTCTGGTATATGATTCAAGAGTATTAGCAGATTTAAACTCTTGAAACTGCAGAGTTTTTATAAAATCTTGAATATAATCTTGCTCAAATTTCATTTAATCACCTTTTTTATTTTATTATTTAAACAAACCTACTGTATTAATTTTAGAATCTAAGTTCTTTTTGATGAGATCCCGGATCAAGCCCGGGATGGCACTTTTTTACTTACCCGTCTTTACTGCTATAAAAATAGAAAGAGCTATGCAGGTATCTAACCAGAACATAGCTCTTATTTTAAATTAAATTTATTTATTTAACAAGTCCAACGTTTTCTATTTTTATTAAATAGGATTAGTTTAGATATATTGTTGCATTTAAAATAAAGGAAATGTACATTTGGTACATGACGTCTTTTAAATGTAAGAAGATGCTAAAATAATCTATTTAAACTATTTAACGATTGCGTTCATCCCTACTAGAGCCATTTCTTGAGGCATGTTTAGATGGTTTAGACAAGCAATAATGTTTGCCAATGTTTGAGGATCTAAAGTTTGTTCTGTATTTTTTACAAATTTTTCAGAAACTAGTAATAATGATTTACCTTTTTCTTCTTTTTGCATTGACGCTGTTACAAGTCTTAACCAAATAGGATTCGCATCTGCTTTTGATTCAAGATATGATTTTTCATAAAGCTTAGTCCACATTTCTTCAGTAATTGGAGCCTCTAAAGCATCAAGTAATGTTAATACTTTTAATACATAAGCATATTCTGTTTTTGTTTGAATATTTTTAGACTTAAACCAAGCGTTTAATGTTTCTTTATAATCTTGAATTGAATCAAAATCTGTAGAAATCAAGCTTGTTTTTCTTAAGAATTCTACTGCAATCTGAAGGTTAATAATATTAGTATTAACATATGTATTATCAATATTTTCATACAATGTTTTTAATGTTGTATAATCAAGATTTGCCTGCTTTAACTCATTTTTTAGTAAATGTAAGCTAAACCATGCAATTGATGAGTTTACACTAATATCTTGAGTTTTTTCTGTAATTAAGAATTTTAAGTTTCCTAAGTTATTAGCAGAATAGTTTTCCCATAATTTTTTAAGAGATAAAGCTTTTGTACTATTTAAACCAGAAATTTTAGATGCTTGGTATAATACAGCTCTATTCTTATATTCATCTTCTGAATTTTTAAGATAATTTAAAGGAACTGATAAGTCTTTTGAACTAAACTTATGCTCATCATAAACACTTGTTAACTTATCTGTATTATATGAGAATGGATAGCTCTGCATTAAAAGCTCTGCAAACATAGTTTTTTCAGAAAGGTCAGTTGCATTTTCAATAGCAACAAGTAATGTTTGATCTGCAAATTTTGCATATTTAACATTTGTAAATAATGATGAATTTAAAGCAATTAGATATTGTTCAAAAATATCTAATTTCCCTAAAGGTGCTACATCAAGTTCTTCTGCATTTAATAATGCTGTAAAGATTTTTCCAAAGTTTGAAATTTCTACTTGTTTATCAACATCTGTTAAAGCATTAAATGTAAGTTTAGCTTGGCTTGTTTTACCTGAATTATACAGACTAATTAAAAATGACTTCTTATAATTTAAGTTTTTAGGATCTTGTCCTAAAACTTTTTTAATAAAGCCTTCTGTATTATTTTCTAACATATTAGCTTGTAAGTAATATGAATTTAGCTCTTGATGCTTTAGTAGTTCAAGTTCTTTAGGCTTAACTTCTTTTAATAGAAGCTTAACATCTGATAAGTTACCCATTTCTAATAAAGTTTTTAAACGTAGTGCTAGCCAGCTTTCACTTGTTTGTGGAGCTCTTGCTTTAGCCATTAGCATATTACGAACAATTTTCTTCATGTGAATTGATTTAATATCAGAAAAGTTTGAAAATTTATTTTTTGCATAATTATAATCAACACCTAACCATAAAGCTTCATCAAAGTTAGGGTCTAAAAATCCAACGTAATCTAATTGTTTTAAATCTCTAATTTGATCTTTAACTGCCTCTTCACTAACCATTGAGTTTGAAAAAGAATCGTAACCATTAGCAACGGGCATTGGTTTATAGAAATCTTCTTTTAACTCTGCTTGTAAATCTGGGTTTTTTGCAGGAATGAAACCAACTTCATCACCAGATGTATCTAGAGTTGGATTTTCTTCAACTCTATCTGAT
>DMEM01000086.1 GCA_003450915.1 Alphaproteobacteria bacterium | reverse complement strand
TATCAAAATTAACAATAAAAAGAAAGTCTAATATTTTTTATCTTGACGTTTTTTTTAAAAGTATTACAATAGCTATTCCAAAACAACCAAATTATTTTTTAATTTTAAAGTAACCTTAATAGGGAGTTTTTATGGCTAGCGAAGCCCGCAAGGAACACATAAAAAAACACAATGTAGCTATTAAAGATATTTCAACCCGTGTTCGTTCTTGTCCAGGTATTAATTCTGAAACTCGTTTAGATGCAGTAGACATTCTTTCATCTCTTTCATCAGCTAACTTACCTGCTCACGAACGTGAAATCTACGCTAGACAGCTATGTAGCTTAGGACTCCCTCAAAGTGCAATCCCCACTCAAAGTGAAATTGACACCATTACGAAAAATTTCGAAGAAGATTATATTGATGCATAATCATCACTAAGTCTTAAATAAATTACAGCCACTCAACAACGAGTGGCTTTTTAGTATTGAAATTTAACTAACAAGGTATTATATTTATCTCAACTTTAAATCAGATAATTATTTTTACTGATGTTTTTATGAATACTAACGAAATTTGTACCAGCCTTGAAATACTCAACACTCTTTATGCTACTTTATCTAACAATAGCAATAATAAAGAAACTCTTACATCCCTAACCAACCAAGTGAAGTTGATAACACAAGTGTTGGATAGTAATGACACTAAGTTCGACTTTGCTGAGCAATGTTTTCAGCTTTACAAAGTTCATTATAAAGGCTTAATGGCTATTGATGAAAATAAGTATAGCCGTATACTTTTAGACAAAGATGAATTGTATAAAGCTTTTTATCCTCATATTATAGAAGAGGCTAAATCGTGTTTAAGCTATTTGTCAAAGCAACGTCAATATGACCATTTAGGTCGTTCGACATGTCGTGCGTTTAAACTACTTGAAGAGGTGTATGAAACATATAAGTTTAACTTAGGTGATATTAATGTATCTAAGAAGTGGTATCTAGAAACCTCAAAAGAGATCTATGGTCAATACATTGCATACCTAATAACAGAAGGCTTTGAAAATCCTAAGAAAGCTGACAAAATTGTTGCACAAATTGAACAACTTGCCGAGAAACACCATATTGACTTAACAAATATGAGTGTTTCAAAAAGTTTATATCAATAAAGTCTTCTCAGCAGCTAATAAGTTGAAAGAGTTTTATGATAGCCCTGATGCAGCAAATTCTAAAATAGGTGGAAAATCAAAAAGTGAAATATTTGAACAAATTGACCTGCAATACTTAAACTTTGCTCAGACTTCTTTAAGAGATCTGGCACTCAATGATTTAACTTATGAATCTATTGATTGGGATTACAAAGATGCTTTTAGAAAATCAACCTACTTTTGCTTTGATCTTGACTATTACAGCGGTTATTTAGAAAAGCTTGAGCTCTATGGTCGGCCAATGACTGAAGATCTTGCAATTGTTGTTTTAACTTTTGCCCTCAAGAAAACTCTTGAATCAAGAAGAATTGATACTGTCGCTAATGATTGGGACGATCCAATGCATGGTAAATATTTAGAAGACTACTTTAATACTTTTTGCTTTGAACCTTTAGAAAGCATTATTATAAAAGAAAGTTTTGCTCCAATTCTTTACCAAGCGGTTGCATTAAAAGTAACTCAAGAAATGGCCGCCTCAATGGTTTTGATACAGAGCTAACTGATTCAGCAGTTAATGTAATAAACAAATGTGTTAATAATAGCAATTTAAGCTATGAGGATGTCGGCACTAGCAAAGAACTTTTGGACTTACTTCAAAAAGGAGAAATTACTTACGCTCAGGCATTTGCTAATGCTTCTGAAAAATTCCGATTTGATATTCGCCTGCTAGATCAAGCGTATCTAATCAGGAAAAAACCTATAACTCACGATAAAGACCGTAAAAAACGTCAAAAGACAATTGATGCCTTATTAGGCAACAGAGGCTTTTTCCTACGAGCTTTAGCAGTACTACGCCCCTAATAAATTAGGATACATCTAAAAACCACCCTACCGGGTGGTTTTTTCTTGATATTATCATAAGCGATTACTATATTAGGCAAGTATTTACACACCTTACATTTTTTGAGGTTAGAATTATGAATCGAGATATTACTTGTTTCACACCTGAAAACTGCGCCCTAATCATCGACAATACTCCGTTTGAAAAACTAAGCGAAGCAAAAGTCGGCTACCTTATTAAACAAGCAACATTAATCCAAGACTACTTTTTTGATAAAAAGAACAAAGATTTTTGTCCTTATTATTATGAAAGTATCGCTCAAACCTACTCCATGATCCGACAAACCATCAGCCCACTAAACAAAATGCACTTTAAGCCTGATACATTATTTACTAGCTATTTAGAGAAACGTATTCCAGAAGAAGGAAAACGACTCGTAAGTAGTGCCGTCAAAATATATCGTGAATGTTATTCCTGGGATTTTAAGCTAGATTGCTTTAAAAAACTTGAAAAGTTCTGTAACCATTTTGACTTTGATGTAACAAAAGCAGATCTTTCTCAAGATCTTTATAAAGAAATGCATAACACCATTTATGAAGAAACCATTCTAGCAAATGTAAATAAGCTCCGTAATCACCCCTCTGATGACATGGATTCAGAAATTCAAA
>DMEM01000117.1 GCA_003450915.1 Alphaproteobacteria bacterium | reverse complement strand
TTTGATTATAACCTTGAGCTTGAAGTTCTTTAATTACACAATCAGCTTTTTGCTTAAACAAAGCCTGTAAAGTTGGAATATCTAACCATTTTTCCCTTGCAATAAAACGAGCATCAGAATAATCTAGATTTCTTGAACGAACATCAAAAATAACATTCATCTCATTTTCAGCATTGTTAAAAATATATGGAATATCTCCATTGTTTTTTACACCAACATCAAGCCAACCAACACCTGTAACAATGCCAGCTTTAAACATATTTGATAATTCAATTGATTGATCATTTTTTTCTGCAACATATAAAGCTAAATCTGTTAATGCTCTCGCAGTTTTCTCTTCATTTTGTTCGCCACTTCTTGAACGATACGCAACGCGAGTTCTACTAGATATTTCATTACCAGAAACAGCATCAATTTTTGTCGCAATTTTATTTATCACAATTGGTGCTTGAGCTGATTTTTCTAAAGAAATCTTTTCACTTTCAGTCCATTGTTCACCGTCATAAAAGTTCCAAGCAGTTCTAGCTTGTGCTAACCAATTTTGATAAATAGTCGAGTTTTTCGATTCTTGATAATAAGCTTTTGCCTTTTCAAGAATTTTCATCTCTTCTTTTTTATTTAGTTGTTTCATTTATTTATATTTCCTTTGTTTGAAGATATCTAACCACTGAATCAGAGTTGGCGGAAAGTCTATAAAAACATTGATCTATTCTCCTAAAACCAAATTTTTCCACGACATATCTAGATTGATCTGTAAAACTTTCAACATAAAATTCTTCATAACCCAAATCTTGAAAAGCCGTTTCAAAAATAAATTTTAAAATTTGCTTACTAGCCCATTTTTTTTGATAATCTTTTGCACATGCTATATCAAAATAAAGCTTACCCGACCTTTCACAAAAGCATAAAAACAGAACTATTTTGCTTTCAGAAAAACCTGCATAAATGTAATTATCATTTTTAGAAAGTTCATTAAAAGCAGTTTGTTTATCAACCGGTAAATAAGGAAAATCCTCTTGCTTTAAAAGCTGATAAATACAATCAAAATCTTTTTCAGTTACTTTTTTTATTTCTAAAGTCATGATGGTATCCCCCTATTTTTCTTTAGATCCGTAAAATCTAACAGAATAGATTGTTAACGGGCCAACTTTATCATTAGTTTGCAAACTAAAACTTAAGTTATTAGCTATAAATTTATCGCGAACTATAGCTTTTTCTTTAGCGTTTGCATCAAATGAAGCACTATCCCAAAATGCAGTATCAAAATAATCCGGAAGAGATTTAAGATTAACTTCTTTTAAAGTATAAGAAGCTGAATTGTAGTTTTTATAACGTTGCAGACTTGCAGTTTTTAAAGCTGAAGGCTCTAAAATAATTTCTGTATATTTATTAGCCCAAGCTCTTGATCTATTTGGTGCAAACCAGGCGGTTGTCCAAACAGTATGAATTGGCTGATTATCATCAGCATAACTTTCAGTATCATAAATATAAACTTTATTATTTACTGCGGCATACAGTTTGCCATTGGGGGTATTTAAAAATGCTGTTGCATCTTTAAAAATTCCATCAAACCTACTCCATGCTAAATTATTTGCAGCAGCCTGAAAAATCATAACTTCCTCATCAAGTTTAAAACCAAACCAGTTTTGTTGATGAAATTGAAAACTATGAATATTTTTATTCTGTTTTATACTTAATCGAATTTTTTCAATAGCTGAATGAATATCAGTCGCTACTTCAGAGCCCATATCTGCAATATCAAGCTGTTCTGTTTGTAGAAATCGACTAAAAGTTCTAGCCCCAAATTGAGAAAAGAACCCTATATCATTAGGCATATTCACCATTAACTCAGGATGAATCAAACCAATTGGTAAAGTTTTTACCCAGGTAAAATCGCCATTTGCTCTAGGGTTTGTCCCTACCCAAACTTGTGAATAATTTCTACAGAAAAAGATAGTCATATTATCTTTAACCGCCATTGCCACAAGCTCTTCAGATTCAGGCATTTTATTCGCTAAATTAATAGAAGATAAGTTACCCTCATCATCATGCCAGCCTGTTTCATCATTTGTTAGATCAGTATAGTAAATTCGAGATCTATCAACATCTGAGCTAAACTTATTAATATCAAATTTTTCATTCCCCATTGCCCATAATCTGTCATGAGCAGAATATACTCTAGCAAAACTAGGTGCAATTAGCTGGTATGAAACATTTTCAACATCTTTAGTAATTACTTCATCATTAAAATGTAAAATAATAAAACCTTCAGTTAAACTTGGCTGTGTATGAGAAACTGTTGTTTCAACTTCCTCATTATCAGTATATCTAATTTTAACTTTACGCCCTGTAGGAAAGTTTTCAGTAAACACATCAGTTTTTAAAGATGTATTACTTGCTATTTCATAGCTAAACTTATCTTGAGAAATATATTGAGTAATAGTTTCAATTTTTTTACCGTCATAACTCAGCATGTTATCAACTCCATTTGCAATAATAAGCTTATTGGCAAACATTGTTGTTGAAATATTAGAATTTACAGATAAACTAGAGTAAATTTCTTCCCAGTGTGTATCTTCAAGTCTTCTAAATACTTTCCCCGATTGAGTAAATGCAATAAATTGAATTTCACCAGTTACTGATGGATAATGTTGTAATTTGATAATTTTTTCAGACTCTGGTAAATCATTTTCGATTTTAGTAAAACCATTTCTTTTTGAACCAGCTCCTGAATAATGAATAATCATATTTTTAATAGTTTTTGCAAAATTAGCAGGCATATTAAACTCACTTCTTGAGCTAGACATCATGTTTTTAGGAAAAGCCAATTCAACTGTCTGTAAGTTGTTTTTCATTTCTGTTTTTCCTTCATTTTAATGAATAAATTGATAAGGAACAGTCCTTAAAACTTGATCAGAATATGTCGCTAGCGTTACTTTATAATTCTGCTTTGCCTGATTCCACTTAGCTTCAAAAAGAGATAATTCATTTTGAGTATGAACCCCTCTTTCATAAATACTAGACCAAACAAGTGCACCCCAAATTAAGCTTTGAACATAATTTGATGAAATATGCATAATGCTTAAAGAATCATCTAAAGTTAGCTGTTTAAATTCAGGAATATAAACAAACATTAGATTTTGATTTTTCTGATTTTTTAAGAAAACTAAGTCACCTTCTATTGAATAGCAATCCTTATCTTCTTTTGAAATAACTTGGCCATTTGCTAGCTTAATTTTTTCAAACAAGTAAAAATCTTTTGGTAATTCAAAAAAATCATCACTTAAAGAAACTTCAACTTGAGTTAACATTTTATGTTTTAAAAAAGCTAAATTTTCTTGTAGTAATTCATGATATGCAGAGTTTAGCCAAGTAAGAGCCTTTGCTGAAAGATCAGTATCAGGAGTGTCTTCGTTGTGTGAATAAGAAATAATCTGATCAACTAAATCTTTAATTTTCATTATAGTATCCTCCTATAAATAAAAGACGCAAAGATTAACAACCCTTGCGTCTAAATAATTTTAAAATATATAATTATTAGTCTTCTGATGAAGAAACAAATACATTAACTACACCATGATCAACACCGTTGAATACTAATTTTTCAACACCTCTGATTTCATCAATAGCGAAACCATTTTCGTGACCATAATCATCTGATTCTTCTTTGTAGTTAGTTTTCTTACCCCATGCTACGCACGCTGCTTGAGCACCTGCTAGCACACAGTGAGCAACATCAGAACCAGCTGTTCCAACGCCTGTTAATAGAGGCATATCATCGCACTCAACGATCATAACACCATCCCACATTCCTTTAAGTTTTTGACCGTGTACAAACACTGAATCAGCTAAAGCAACTGATGAATTTGTATTAACTTCTCTAAAAGCAACATCTTCCATTAAGTCTCTAACAGCATAAGGGTGAGCAAATAGAACGAATACTTCTTCATACTTACCATCTTTTGATTTAATTTGGAAAGGACGTACTCTTCTTTCACCTGATAGAACTGCTTTTCTTTTAGCAACTGAAATTAGCTTTGTAGAAAGTTTATCTGTAGCTGTATCAACTTTTGCTAAAGCTGTTGCATGAGTGTTATCCCAGTTTGCATCTGTAGCACCGTAGATATATCTTGATCTATCACGACCAACTGATGTATCTGTTAAAGCAGTTATAATATCAAACTTCATTTTTTCACAAGCCCAGTCAACTAAAGCATCTCTAGCTTGGTTTCTTAGGTTGAATGCTACACGTTTTTCGCTCATTTCACCTTTTAGAACAACACCGTGTCTTAAAGTATCAACTTCAACTTTTTGAGTATGGAACATTAAACCTTCTTCATTGCCTTTTAATGTACCAGCACCTGTAATACCATTACCTGTAAGTTTTGATCTTAGTTGAACAGTAATTGCATCACCTGCTTGTTTTGTTAGCTCTTCATTTGTTTGAATTAAGCTATTTGAATCTGCACCCATGAAGTTATAAAACGGGTTATGGTTAAGGTATTCTTTCATTACCTCTTTTGACCAAGCCTGAGCAGATGCACCGTGTGTTGATTCAATTGTGTGTGTCATATTATATAATTCCTTTTGTTTTGTTGTTTATTTTGTTTTTGATTTACTATACTTTACCTATAAAAAAAAGAAGCCAGACTATCGTCGGCTTTATTTGTTTGTTTTATAGTAGTATTTTGTGTTATTGCATTACCAATATCAGAAAACACACTTGCTTGCTGAACTGGCTTTGCAGGGGACTGATCAATAACGCTAGCTTTAACTTTTTTATTTTCAGCTGATTCATTATTAATTTCATCTTTTAAGCTTTGTTTAATTTCTTCAAATGATGATCCATATTTTGAAGTAAACTCTAAATACGGCTGCATAGATTTTGCAATATGCAAAGCAGTTAATGGCGGACATTCAGATTTTTTAACCTCATCTAATAAATGAGGATAAAGTTGAACTGCTTTACAATAAGCAGACTTACCATCCATTCTAATTAAATCATCATAATTAAGATCAAACAATGCTAAGCTTTTTCTGATAATATCTTCATAATGTAAAATTTGCTGTTGTTTTACTTCTTCTACATCAAAATCATCAGAAACAGTTTGCTTTTGTACATTTTGATTTTTAACTTCAACTTGTTTTTGATTATCTTTTATAAAAAGTTGTTTCTTTTCATTTAGTTTATCAAGTTGCATTAAAATATCTTGCACCTTAGCAGACTGAGACTTTGCTTTGTCCTCCATAGTTATCTCCTTCTTGTATAAAAAAAGAACCAGGAGTAAAACTCCTGGTTCAAACTATCCCAAAATTATAATAGAATAAAATTTGTATTGCTACAATTCTCATTCTGTAATTATCATATCAAAGCCTGAGACATAAGTCAATACACTAAATCAAAATGGGACATTATAATTTTCTAGCATGTAATAATACTATGGACAACTAAATGGAATAATTAAATCTTCTTTTTTAATCGCTTCTAACATACTAGTCTGATTTGTTTTATTACCCACACCAAGTTCACCTTCTTCATTTCTTCCAGCGCCCCATAAATCGCCATTTTCTTTTAATACAAAAACAGACTGTAGATCTGAAATAGTATAAACTTTTAATGCTGAACTTGCATTACTTTGCACCCATGAAGAGCTCTCCGTGTTATTCCCTATTCCTAGCTGACCTTTAAAGTTACTCCCAACACTCCATACTTGCCCATTAGTTTTTACAACATACGCATTGTAATCTGTAAATGAAAAGCTTCTAACATCATCTATATTGCTTTTCACCCAGCTTAATTTATTAACTTTATCACCTAATCCTAGCTGACCTGAGCTATTATTCCCAACAGCCCACAATTCATTATTAACTTTTATCGTATAAGCATTAGATTTTCCAGCATAAAAGTCTCGTACTCCATTTATGCCACTTTGCACCCATTCATCTTTATTTCCACCACCGCCAATACCTAACTGACCAGCAGCATTAACACCTGCACCCCATAATTCTCCATTATTTTTTACAACGTAAGTAGTCGACATACCAAAGTGCATTTCTCTAACATTATCTATATTAGAGTTTACCCATGTTAAAGTTTCGTTTGTATCGCCTCGACCTAACTCACCATACATATTTTTACCAACGCCCCATAAGTCACCATTAGATCTTTCTACATAACTATTAGTTCTTCCTGGAAAAACATCTATCGCATCATCTATACCTGTATAAAACCAACTTGTTCTGTTACTTTTATCCCCTGTACCAAGTTGACCATTAGAGTTATAGCCAACACTCCATAATTCACCATTTGTTTTTATAACATATGCAAGACTACCAGACACATCTCTTACATAAAAGTTCTTAACATTACTTATATTACTTTTCACCCAAGAAGTTTGATTATCTGATGTTCCAACACCTAGCTGACCACTTGAGTTGCTTCCTGCAACCCATAATTCATCATCAGTCTTTATAGCATAAAGACTGTAACCATAATTATAAAAGTTCTTTACATTTGTTATACTACTTTTCACCCAGCTTGAGCTGCCTACAGTGCTACCGATACCCAATTGACCATAACTATTGTTTCCTGTAGTCCATACCTCGCCATTAGTTTTTAAAGCATAAGATGTTGCTCCAGCTGTGTAAAACTTGTCTACATTCTCTATATTGCTTTTCACCCAGCTAGTTTGATTTACTTTATTTCCTATTCCTAACTGTCCGTAGTCATTATCCCCAGTAACCCATACATTCCCTGAAGAAGTTAATATATAACTGTTAGCATAAGGAGAAGACAAATCCAAGATAATATCTTTAATTTTCTCATCTTTAGATAATTCTGGTAGTTTAATTGGTAATACTTTTTTTGTTGACGTTGCCCACGGAAGGTTATAACTAAGCTGAGCATTATACTCATCTATAACATTATAATCAAAATCTCTGCCCCATGAATCTTTTTGATAAGATGTATAAGTACAAGGCCAATTAGTTCCCGCTGTTTTAACAATATTTTGATACATTAAAGTAGCTTGTTTTTTCATATTTTTATATGATTCTACTTTCTGATTGCTTCTAACATTTTCCTCACTATAAATAACTGTAGCAGAATTTGAAAAGTCTTTTGCTAATCTATTAGCATCCGTTGCATCCTCAGTATTTTTTTTAATATACTCATTAGATTCTAAATCAATAGATCCTGTTTTAACACCGTTTGCCTGAGTTCCTTGATGTACATTCAAGTTTAAATTAGTATCAAATATGTTTGTATATATATTTTTTTT
>DMEM01000169.1 GCA_003450915.1 Alphaproteobacteria bacterium | reverse complement strand
TGTAGCGGCAACCGGTACAGCAGGTTTGGCAGCTGCTGCAGTATATGCAGGTGTTTATGCTGTAACTTATATAGCAGGTTCTTTTGCTGTTAATGCATTATTACCACCACCAGTTCCTAAAATAGCTGGTGTTAACTATACAGAAAAAGAGTCTCCTACATATTCTTTAACATCTCAAGGAAATACAGCAAGGGTAGGCGATGCTGTAACTATTAGTTATGGCCGTCATATGCTTTACCCAGATTTAGGTGCTATTCCTTATACGCAATATGACAATACTAACGATGACCTATACCTTTACCAATTATTTGTAGTTGGTTTAGGAGAATATGATATTGAAAAAATTAGAATTGAAGATACTCCTATAGAAAACTTTAAATGTATAGAGTATGAAATTATAGAGCCTAATCAGCCAATAACAAAGTTTAACCATAATGTAGTACTTGCTAAAGAGGTAACAGGTCAAACATTAAAACATGATGAGTATCAGGGAGCTTTTACTTTGAATAAGCCTGATTCAGTAATTGATGCTATTGAAGTTGATTTAATTGCACCCTCAGGGATGTATTACAATAACAATACGGGTGGCTTAGATGAAAGATCTGTAGATATTTTAATTGAAGCAAGACAAATTGATGATGAAGGTAACCCTATAGGTGAATTTTTTACAGTTATTTCAGAAAAAATATCAGCTACACAAGCTAAACAAGTAAGAAGAACATTTAAGGCAATAGTTCCTGAAGGTCGTTATGAGGTAAGAGCAAAAAGGTTAGCTGCAGAATCAACAAGTCCTAGAGAAAGTACAGCTATAACATGGTCTGCCTTAAAAGGTTATTTAGCAACAGACGTTAAATATAAAGACATGACTTTAGTAGCAATGAAAATGTTAGCTACAGATAACTTAAGCGCTCAAACATCTAAAAAGGTTAACTTTATTGTTACTAGAAAATTACCTACATGGCATCCACAAACAGGTTGGAGTGAGCCAGTTCCAACTAATTCAATTGCATGGGCCTTAGCTGATATTTGTAGATCTAGCTATTGCGGAAATATTCCTGATGAAAATATTAATTTAAACCAGCTATATCACTTAGATCAAGAGTACCAATTAGAAGGAGATAGCTTTAATGCTGTTTTTGATAGTAGATTAAAGCTACAAGAAATGCTTGATAGAGTTGGCAAGGCAAGTAGAACTATTATTTATCATAATCTTAATACAATTGATTTTGTACGAGATAGTTTCGAGGATTTAGAGTCTATGATGTTTACATCAAGAAACATTATTAAAGATAGTTTAAGCATTAAGTTTTTATTGCCAACATCTGAAACAATAGATTATGTTGAAGCTGCATACTTTGATGAAAGAACATGGACTCAAAAAACTATAGATGTAACATTGCCTGGATCTAAAAAAACAAAAAGAACTCAAATGACAATGTTCGGTATTACAAATAAAGAACAAGCAATTAGACAGGCTCAATATTTCTTAAAAACAAATAAGTATAGAAGAAAGTTAGTTACATTTACAACAGAGCTTGAGGGCTCTATTCCAAGTATTGGTTCATTAATTAAACTTAGCTATCCAATGCCTCAATGGGGTATTGATGGTGTTATTTTAGAACATTTTACTAAAGTTATTAAAGTAGATGAAGAAACTAATAAAACAGAGCATTTTTTAACATTAAGTGAAATAATAAACTTTGAAGAAGGTAAACAATATTTTATTTCTCTAAGAGATAAATACGGTGTAGCTAAAAAATCTATAGAAGTTGTTAAAAGTGCTGATTTAATTGAAAATCAGGTTAAGTTGCTAGAGTCTCCAAATGTAGATATTTATACAGGTGATGAAATGGAAAAAACTTATTTTATTTTCGGAGAAGCAAAAGAAACAGAAATATATGCAAAGGTATTATCTATTATTCCTAAAGATGAATACACTATTCAAATTTCAGCAAATATTGATGATTCTAGAGTATATGAAGAAACACCAACAACGGAATGTGTGTAATATGGAATATGTAGATAGTCTAGTAAAACAGGGTGAAAGTATGAGTGAAGGAACAAAGATATTAATAGGGGCTTTAATTACTATAATTTTAGGTGTTTCAAGCCTTTTAGGGTCTTGGGCATTCTTTTCTCTATTATCATTGCCTGAAAAATATGTATTAAAATCTGACTATAGAGCAGATATTTCAGAAATTAAAGACACTATTAAAGATAATACATCTGAGCTTAAAGGCTCATTAAAAACTATTCAATCTGATATTAAAAAGTTATTACAGGAGAAAAAGTGATGGATCTATATCAACTTAAAAAATATATTATTGAACCTGTTTTACAAGTTCTTAAGATGTATTCTGTTGAAGCTATTGAGCTTGTTATAGGAACTTGTTGCCAAGAAAGCAGAGGTGGTAGGTTTATTAAGCAAATAGGAGGAGGGCCTGCATTAGGTATCTATCAAATGGAACCTGATACAGCTAAGGATATTATTAATAATTATCTTAAATACAGACCTGAATTATATGGCAGAGTCTTTAGTTTCTACAATGACAAACAAACATTAGAAGAAAATCTAAAAGGTAATTTATATTTCCAAACTGCAATGTGTAGAGTTCACTATTACAGATGTAAAGGTGCAATTCCCCAAAGTCCTAAAGGTCAGTCAATGTATTGGAAAAAGAACTATAATACGCCATCAGGAAAAGGAAAGCCTGAGGAGTATATAGCAAACTATAATGAACTATATTAAAATAAGGAGAATATATTATGGAAGAATCAATCACTAACTTAGTAAGTCAACCAACTACATTAATTCCATTAATTGGTTACACAGCATATACAACACTATGTACTGTTTGTTCTGCAATGTCTAAAGTACTACCTGATAGCATTACAAAAGATTCTATGTTTTTAGGTATGCGTATTGGTAAACTTAGAGGGCCATATAACAAAGTTATGAAATTTGCTAACAAAATTGCCTTTAACTCAGGTAAAGCAGCAAACAATCCTAACGCTCAATAGAAAGTTAAAGATATGCAGTTAATTATAGGAATTTGTTTAGTATTTGTTGTTGCTTATTATGTAGGTAAAGCAAAAGGCAAGATTAAATAAGTGAAGAAAAATCACGAAGAATCTAAATTACAAATAGCTTGTGTTAAATGGTTCGATAGAAATATCGACAAGACACAGGCTTTTTTATATTCTGTACCAAATGGCGGCTATAGAAAACCTTCTGAAGCTAGGATAATGAAAGCAGAAGGGCTTAGAGCGGGTGTTTCAGACTTAGTTTTAATAGTGTCGGGTGGTACAACGGTTTATATAGAGATGAAAGATGGAAATAAGCCTCAGTTGCCAAGTCAAAAGAGATTTGAACAAATTGCCAAATCCCTTGGTTTTAATTATTATATTGCTAGAAATAAAGAACAGTTTAAAGCTATAGTTAATTATTTTTTAAAGTTCTGAAGTGCTCTGAGCTCCATGAAATATTAAATTTAAGATCATCACAGCTTTTTAACATGCTTAACTCACTAAAAGATTTGTCAAGCTCTTTATCTTGAGCAATTTCTTTTATATCGCAGATTATACTAATATCTTTGTTTGGAATAATAGATGACAAGTAACGAATTATATTTTTCATTTGCAATTCAGGTGCGTGGCTAATTATTTGTTCACAATGCATTATTCTATTTCTAATTTCTCTTATACTATTTAAGTCATCACTTATCATAGATAAATTCATAGATATATCATGAAGCTTTGTCATTTTTGTATTATAAAATACTTTTTTATGTTTTGTATGCATCCATATTTTCTTGTGGTACTTTTCATTGAACATCGCTGTCCAAAAACCAAAACTTAAATCAGAGATAACATTATTAACAGTTATTGTTTTGCCATCATTTTTATCATTTTCTAAAAATTTAGTATGGGCGTATTTAATTTTACTTTTGTGTTTTTTTGTTAAAATTTCATTGCAAAAGTAAGACTCTGGCATATACCAGTCTGGCCAATGTTTATTTAAGTGCGTTGAAATTCTATTTCTTAAAGTAATTTCGAAAAAATGTAACCATACAAAAAAATGTTTAGATATTTCTACATTTAATAAGTAGCTTTTAAAAGGGGCATTAGGAAAGTTGCTGTTAAAACAAGCCATTTTTTCTGTAGATAGTAAGTTGCTATAGTCTGTTTTTGCATTATGGTCAGTCAAAACTTTTTTGTTCCTTGTTATAAATAATTAGTACAACCCGAGGGAAAACTCACTGGCAAGCGTTTAGCCGCATTTGAAAAGTCTAACATTAGTCGCCACAGTCCTTGGGTTTTGTTTTTTATATTATTAATTATTTTAGATAAAAATGCAACATTATAGTTGTAAAATATAAAAGAGGACAAACTAGGTGTTATTTTTTTACTTGACAAGTGTAAGGTGTATACATTATATTAAATTTAGTATTAACCCGAGGGAAAACTCACTGGCAAGCGTTTAGCCGCATTTGAAAAGTCTAACATTAGTCGCCACAGTCCTTGGGTTCCGTTATTTATAAAGGTAGCTTTTTTAGCTACCTTTTTCTATTTAGAATGGTATGTTATCATCAGACGGAGGCTCTTGTGTAGCTTTCTTGGCCTTCTTTAGTCCATTGGCGAGTTTGTAGTTTGCCTTCAATATAGATCTTATCGCCTTTCTGCTATATTTAAAACTTGTTTTCTAATTTCAGAGTTTTCATGAATATTTCCTATAACTTTTATATCAAATAGACAGTCGTATGGCAGTAGATATTCAAATCGCTCAAATGAACTTGGTGTTTCAACACCCCAGGATGAATATCTATTTTTAACAACACCTTGTCGTTTAATTATCTTATTACTGTCTGTTGAGCTACGTGGTGGGTTCATTTTAAACTCTACAATATCATTCTCATAAATAAGATTGCCGTTTTTATCCTTCAATCCTGTACAAAATAAAGGCTTATAGTGAGGCATTCTTATTAATCTAATGTCAGGGTTATAATATCTTACAACAATACTGCCATCCCACGTTAAAACAAATCTCTCTTCGATTTCTTCCCTAGGTACTACTATCTCATTTGTTTTTGTATCCAATACTTTAAACTTAAATCTATCGTTCATTTTTATTGTTCCTTGTTTTTAATTTGTAACTATTAGCATTGTGCAGTAGATAATAGTAACCATTGCAAAGTAAGCTATTATCGTCCAGTCTGGTTTACTACTCATTTTAAGCTCCTCTAACGACTGTTACAGTTGTTTCAACAGACTTAACGTCAGGATCATCGGCAATTGCTTTAGCTTTTATAGCTTGTTGTTTTTTTGATATATGGGTCATTTGCTAAATTTTCAGCAATTTTATTTAGATCTTTTAGATTTTCAGAAGTATAATTGCCTTTCTGTATGTTTTTTAATTTAATTCTATCAGCTTGACCTTGTAAACTATCATCGAAAGGAAGTTCCTCGTCTTGTGTTTCTTCAGGCTCTTCATCTGCAATAACTGATTGACCTAAAATAACACCTCTGTAGTTATAATCTGTATCTGTAACTAAGAATCGTTGATTATCATCGATAGATCTTTGAAGTCTTACACTTTCTCCAAAAGCAACTTTATCTAATAGCTCTGTATTGATGATTGTTTCTCCTGTAAAGTCACTTGTGTAGTTGTCATAATCTAGAATATCTAAGAACTTATCGAAAATGTTATTGTCATCAGTTCTAACTTTAATCTCTTCGCCAAAGTTGTTTAATTTAACTCTCAACATATTTTCTTTAAGCTCACAAGATACGTATTCGCTACCAGTAATCATCTTTTTAATTTTATCTAAAGGTCTTAAATCTACAGTGAAAACTTTTTCTTCTGAGTAGATAGGAAGGTCCATTTCTTGTTGATCTATATTTTCATTGGTAAAATAAGCACCCATAATTTGGCCATTTGTAGCAAAAAGGTCTGTTCGACTATCTTCTCTTACTCTAATGGTAATATCGGTTACCTCAGTCATATGATGCTTTTTCTTTGAGATTCTTTTTTGTAATTTTAAAGCATTTTCATAGTTAATATTAAATTTCATTTTTTTATTGTTCCTTTTATATATTTATAAATTTTGTTTATTGTTGTTAGTTTTTCTATTTCAGAATCTGGTATTTCAATTTTAAAATGCTTTTCTAGTTCTATAATTATTTCAACTTGAGAAAGCGAATCTCCAAACTCTAAAATATTAGTGTTTTTATCAATAGTATTAGGACCAATCTCTAAAACTCTTGAAACTATCGTTATAATGTCTTGTATTATCATTGGTTCTCCTTGTTTTTATAAGTTACGTTTATTTAAAAAGTTTTTGCCTAGCTCGTTGCAGTCCTCATATTTTTTAGCTGCTTGTTTTCTTTCTTCATGCTCTTTTATTTGTTTAAGAGCTATCCTTGCAAAAGAGCTATTGTGTTCTTTTTGATAATCGTCTAGTGCTTCAAATAGATCAGGACAGTTATCCATTGCTTCTTTTAGAGCCTTTTCTTTAGCGATTTCTTCTTCGCTTTGTTCTTTAATGGCTGCTAAACGTCGAATTTGCCTTACATAAGGATCAGTTTGTTTTTCAACTTCTTGAAAGAATTTGGCAAAACTTCTAAAAGTTTCTTTTTTGCAAACGATATCAACAGCCTTTTCAATTGCCCATAATGGTTGGCCCTGTAGATATTTGATATATGCCTTAATTTCTATAGAAATATCTTCTTTATTTCCTTTAGAAGAATTTAGTAAAATAAAAATATTTCTAATGGCTTTTTGAATTTCTGAAGCTGTTGCAGCGGTTGCTAATGGCTCTTGAAGTTCAAGAATTGCATCATCGATTAAAGCTATGCTGCCTTCAGATTTTACAGTTTGAATAATGCCTGTTGAGTTTAGTTGTTCTTTAACTACAGCAGGAAGTAAGCTTACTTTTGTGATTGTTGCTAATTGATTCATTATTGAGTTCTCCTATAGGTATTTTGAAGCAGGGCGTTCATCTGCAAGGCCTGATTCTTCAATTAAGCAATCAACTTCTTTCATTGCATCAATTACACCTGGTTTTGCATTCGTTGGTTTTGAAAAGTTTTGTTGTTTACTTTCATTTACTGCTTTACAGTAGGGGCTGCTTAACCATTGTGTCCAGGCTGTATGCCAGTCTAGAATTTGAATACCTTTCATTTTGTGATGTCTTAGGCACTTGTTAAACTCTTCTTGAATTTGTGTTGAATTTAGAGAATATTGAGTCTTAGCGAAGTTATAGAAATCATTTGGAACTATAATTTGACCAAAAGTATCTAGTTCAAATTTCATATCACTTGAAGAAATAGAATTTTCAGAAAAGTTATTATTATTTTTTATTAATTCTTCATTCTCACATTCTTTAACTGTGGCCCTTTGTTGGCCTTCTGCTGGCCTCTTGTTGGCCCTTTGTTGGCCCTTTTGATTCTGCTACTGCTTGACTACCTTGATATTTAGACCATTTTTTTATGGTTATAATAGTGTATTTACTCTTACCAATCGTATCGATTTCTCCAGTTCTCTTCAGTTTTGTTATACAAGTTCTAACTTCTTTTTCTGATAATCCTAGTTTTTCTGATAATGATTTTCTAGATGTAATTAGCTGGCCCTTTTTTAAAGGCTTTTCATCAAAAACTCTATTTGTACTACTTGCTTTTAATAATAAATAGATAAATACACGAAAAGTATTGTGATCTTCAAATCTTCCCCATTCTAGTATTTGACGATGTAATTTAATATACCCACACATTGTTATTATTCCTTTTTTATTATTTACCAATCAAAAGATAATTGGTTTTTATTAATTTCTTCTTGTTTCCAGTCTTCGATAATGTCTGTATCTACAGGAGGAGCATTCTTTTTAATTCCTGCAAGTGCTTTAAGCTTGTCATCAAGAATTCTTTTATCAAAGCACGCAGCTCCGTCCAATATTTGTTCTGTCCAGATATCTAGGTTTTCATGATGTATTTGAGCAAAAAGACAGATTAAATTGCGGTCTTTTTGGAATCTCCAGTTAGTAAGAAAGTGCGTTGCTTCCTTTTTGTGCTTGTCTAAATCTATAAGAAGCTCGCCAATCATTTTTCTGTAGAAAATAGCCCAAATATCTAGAAACTCATCACCTGAGCAGGGAGATACAATAAGAAGAGTCGAATAGTTAAGTTTTATCTTTGATATTTTCTTATCTAATAAATCTTCATCAAGGCTTTCTAACTCTCCATTGAATAGGTCAGGTTGCAATTGTGATTTATGCTGATTTTGCAATACCATAGCCTTTACCTCTATTTAACATTAGGATAATATTCTTTTCAGACTCTGAAGTATTTTCAAAGAGAGTGCTCTTTTTGCTAGGTTTTTGAAGTTTGATTGTTTTATTAGGAAGAGCTCTTGCTTTTGTTTTCTTTCTAGTTTTTACCCATTCAATAACTT
>DMEM01000005.1 GCA_003450915.1 Alphaproteobacteria bacterium | reverse complement strand
TATATAAATTTATTATGACTCCAGCCATGGCTCTATCTTGGATATTTGGTTTAATGATGCTGCATCAAAATCCTGATTTATTATTTGATGGATTTACATTCTTTCATATTAAATTAACTGCTGTAATTATCTTAACAGCATATCATTTTTCTTTAGATTATTTTAGAAAGCAATTATTAAATAGAAACTTTAAATTCTCAAGTAAGTTCTTCAGATTTTATAATGAGTTCCCTACTGTTTTATTATTTGTAATTATTTTTACTGTTGTTCTAAAACCATGGTAATAAAAAAGAGCCTTTTACTAGGCTCTTTTTTATTACTCTATATTTGCTCTTAACATCTGTCTCCCCGCAAGTCTAAAGCATCTACTAATCTTATATCTCCAAATGTAGTATGATTTAAACTAATATTATATTTACCTGAATATAATAAATAAGACTGTAGTAATATTTTATTTACAAGAAAAAAGCTCTCCATTAAACGGAGAGCTTTTTTATATAAATATTCTAAACTTTAAATTAAGCAGCTAGCTTAGCTTTAATTGCTTTTCTTAGTTTAGCAGCTTTTGCTGAGAATAATTTGTGTTTTTTGTAGCTAGTCATGAAAGCATCTAGGCCACCTTTTTTATCAATTGTTCTAATTGCATTAGTTGATAGTCTTAGGCTAACAGTTTGGTTTAACACTTCACTGAAAAACTTTCTAACTTGAAGGTTTGGTAGTTGTCTTCTTTTAGTTTTGTTTTGTGCGTGTGACACGTTATTTGCTACAGCAGGTTTTTTACCTGTAAGTTCACATACTTTACTCATTTTAATATATTTCCTTTTAAAAATTTTTTGTTGATTAAACATTGCGCAATATTCAATCTAAGTTAAAAAAGATCATCAATTTTGCTTAAATTTTGAAGTCTTTTATTCCTATAACTTAGCCGAGATTATTAACCAGAACCTGAGCTACCATGACCCAAGGTTATTTATGAGCATCGGTTAAAAAACTCTTTATATTTGGATAAAATAGTACATTTTTACCTAAATGTCAAGACCCTTTTAAGCTTTTCTAGCCTTAAATATAATTTTTTATGGGAATCTTCACTTAATACTAAAAACTTATCTTCACTTTTATATAAAACAATAAGCCCTGCTACTATACTTGATACTAAAACCACAATACCTGCCCAATAAACATCGGTAAAAAAGTGGGCTCCCAATATCATCCTTCCATAACCTATAAATCCACCAAAACTAACGCCTGCGACAAGTACTGATGCAGACAATAAATAACGCTTTCTTAATAAAAGCAAGAAAAACGGTGAGGCTAGTAAAAAGCCCATTGAAGAATGCCCTGATGGGAATGACTTACCTTCAGTGCCTTCAGGACCGTCTTCTAAAACAGCCTGAAAGCTGCGTCCTCCATCAACTAAAATATGAGTTGACTTTGGTCTTGGGCGCTCTGCGCCTAACTTTAATGTTACATTAATTGTAAATAGAACTCCTAGAAATAGTGTAATCAACCAAGCTAAACTTGATTCTCTTAAAATCTTTCTGTTCTCTTTAGATAAGGGTACTTGGTTAATCTTTATAATAATAACAAGTAACATAACACTAAAAACAATTGGTGGATATTGGCTATAATCTCTTACCCAAATGCCAAAGGCTGATTCTCGATCATAAATCATCCTTGCAACAATAGCATCAAGATAGAAAGAATCAACAAACCAGGTCATTAATAAAGAGACTAAAATTATTGAGAATATTAAGAAGGTTGAATTTTTTAACAACATTTTATGTAGATCCTTTTATACAGTTTTACAAGCCACACAACAACAAGCCTTGATCTAAAATAAGTATAATAAAAAATATTTTTTTTGCAAATTAATTTATCTTAATGTTAATATATATAAAACACAAATTACAAATAACAAAAACTGAAAGAGGCAAGATGGCAAAACAAGAAATTTTCTTAAAAGACTATAAAGTTCCAGCATATTTATTTGAAACTGTTGACTTAACTTTTAATTTCTCTGATGATGAAAAAACAATTGTAAGAGCAGTTTATAAAATTAAAAAGAATCCAGAATCAACAGAAGCAAACACTTTAGTTTTAAAAGCTGATGAAGTAGAACTTACAAGCATTCGCTTAAATGACAATATTTTAACAGACAGAGAGTATTCATTTGATGGTGAAGTATTTACTCTAGAAAATGCACCTGAAGAATTTACTTTTGAAGTAAATAATTTAATTGACCCTGCAAATAACACTCATTTAATGGGTGTATATCGTTCAAACGGCATGTTCTGTTCTCAGTGTGAGGCTGAAGGTTTTAGAAGAATTACTTTACACCCTGATCGTCCAGATATTTTAAGTGAATTTACAACAACAATTATTGCAGATAAAAAAGCTTACCCTATTTTACTTTCAAATGGTAACAAAGTAGAAGAAAAAGACCTTGAAGGAGGTCTACACATGGTTAAATGGCATGATCCACATAAAAAGCCTTGCTACCTATTTGCAATTGTTGCAGGTGACTTAGAATATATTGCCGATACGTTTAAAACAATGTCAGGTCGTGAAGTTAGCCTAAAAGTATTTACAGATAAACAAAACATCTCTAAAGCTGGTTTTGCTATGAACTCACTAATTAAATCAATGAAATGGGATGAAGAAGCTTTCGGTCGTGAATATGACCTAGACGATTTTATGATTGTTGCTGTTGATGCATTCAACTTCGGAGCAATGGAAAACAAAGGTTTAAACATCTTTAACTCTTCAGCTGTATTATCAACTCCTGAAACTTCAAGAGATGATCAGTTAGAGTACATTCAAGCTGTTGTTGGGCATGAATACTTCCATAACTGGTCAGGTAACCGTGTTACATGCCGTGACTGGTTCCAACTATCATTAAAAGAAGGTTTCACTGTATTTAGAGACTCAAAATTTTCTACCGATATGACTCAAGGTGTTAGAAAAAGAATTGATGATGCAAAAACTATTAAAGCTCTTCAATTTGCTGAAGACAGCTCTCCTATGTCACACCCGGTTCAACCTCAATCTTATCAAGAAGTTGATAATTTCTATACTCTAACTGTTTATGAAAAAGGCTGTGAAGTTGTTAGAATGTATCAAACTTTATTAGGTAACGAAGGTTTTAGAAAAGGTACAGATCTTTATTTTGACACTTTTGATGGACATGCTGCTACAATTCAAGACTTTAGAGGATCTATGGAAAAAGCTAATGGTGTAGATTTATCTCAATTCCATAACTGGTACACTCAAAAAGGAACTCCAACAATTAAAGTTGAAGAATCTTATAACCAAGAGACTAAAACGTACTCTCTAAAATTAATTCAAGTAATTAAAGAAGGTCAAAAGGCATTCTTAATCCCTGTTAAATTTGGCTTACTTGATAAAGATGGTAATGATATTAACTCTGAAAATATGCTTACTTTAAATGAAATGGTACATACTTTTGAATTTAAAAACATTGATGAAAAACCAGTTCTTTCTATTTTAAGAGACTTTTCAGCCCCTGTTAAAATCGATTTTGAACAATCTGAAGAAGAAGTTAAATTCTTAGCAGAAAACGATAATGATTTATACAATAGATATGAAGCAATTCAACGAGTATTTACAAAACAAGTAGAAAACGCAATTGAAGATTTACGTCAAGGCTATGAAGTTGCAGTATTTAAAGATGTTATCGATGTATTTAAAACAACATTAACAGATGAGTCAATTGATATCGCTGTTTTAGCATCATATCTACAACTACCATTAAAACAAACTCTTGAAGAAATTATTCAACCTGTTGACCCTGTATTAATGGACAACGCTTTAAGAGAAATTAAAAACATTGTAGCTTATGAATTACACGATGACTTTTTAGCAATCTTTAAGAAATACTACGATCCTAAAAAAACATATGAGTTCACTGAATTTGAAATTAACCGAAGAGCACTTGTTTTAACATGCTTAGGCTATATCTATAATGCAAACCAAGAAGGTTGCACTGAATTAGTTCAAGAACTATTTGAAAAAGCAAATAACATGACTCATGAGTCTGCAGCATTCAAACTATTACTAGATTCAGATAATGAAGTAGTAAGAAATAATGCAATTGAGGCTTTTTATGAAAAATGGTCAAACGACAATATTGTTGTTGATTCATGGTTTACATCTCAAGCTATTAACAGAAAAGTTTGTGATTCTACATTCTTCAATAAACTAATGGAAAATGAGAAGTTTAATCTTCATCAACCTAATAAAGTTAGAGCTGTAGTTGCAGGTTTTACTCAAAACCCTAACTTCCACTGTGCTGAAGGCTATAAAGCATTAGCTGATTTAACTATTAAGATTGATGATATCAACCCTCACATGTCTTCAGCTTTAGTAAGAAAACTAATGAGTTATAAAAAG
>DMEM01000123.1 GCA_003450915.1 Alphaproteobacteria bacterium | reverse complement strand
AAACACTTAAGATTACTACAAATATTTAATAAATAAGAAAGTTTCATAAAAATGCATAAAAACATATTTAATAAGCTTGAGCTATTAGACATAAAGTATGAGAATTACTCGCACGAACAGGTTTTTACAGTAGCTGAAGCCGACAGTATTGACAGTAGCATTGACACTCAAGCAACTAAAAATCTATTTGTAAAAGATAAGAAAAAAAACTTCTATTTAATTACTTTACAAGCAGATAAAACAATCAACTTAAAAAGCGTTGCTAAACAAATTGAGGCTAAAGGTAATAGCCTTTCATTTGCAAGCCCTGATGATTTAAAATTAATGTTAAATCTAACACCTGGGTCAGTAACGCCTTTTGGCTTACTGTACGCTCAAGAAAACGGCTTTAATATTAAGTTTTTCTTAGATGAAGATGTCTATAATGCTCCAACATTAGGAATTCACCCAATGCGTAATGATATGACAACAGTACTATCTAATAAAAGTTTAGAAAAACTGTTAAATTCTGTAAACATTGATTGTAATTTAATTAACTTTTAGGTTAGTATATAAATAAATGATTATTAAAATACTCAATTTTATAACAAACAAAACAAAAGACTAGAGAAAAAGAGGAAAAAACAATGAAAAAATATGCTTTAATGCTATTAACTTTAGCTATTGCAAGCTGCTCATCGGAAGAAAAAGAAAAGCCTGTAGAAGCTGCAAAAGCTGTTAAAACGATACAACTAGGTGCAGCAACTAACCAGAGCACTTTATCATTTCCAGGTAAAGTTATTGCAGGAGAAGAAGCAGATATAACATTTAAAGTATCTGGAAAACTAAATAGACTATCAATAAAAGAAGGTCAAAAAATAAAAAAAGGCGAACTAATTGCTCAACTTGATCAAAAAGACTTTAACTTTGCTTATGAAAAACAGCTTGCTACATTTAATGAGAACAAATCATCTTTTGCTAGAGCTCAAGAGCTTATTAAAAACAAATATATATCTCAAGCAGACTTTGATAAAAAGAAAAAAGCTTTTGAAGTTGCTAATGCAGATTTAAACATTGCAAAAACAAACCTTGATTACACAACATTAAGAGCACCTTTTAGCGGTGAAATTGCAAAAACTTATGTTGATAACTTCCAAAATATTCAAGTTAAAGAAAACATTGTAAAATTACAAAACCTAGACTATCTAGAGGTTAAAATTTTTGTGCCAGAAAGACTTGTAATTCAAAAAAATGAAGTAAAATCATTTGATATTAATGTTAGATTTGATGCAAACTCAAAAAACAAATACAAAGCTGAAATCTCAGAAATTTCAACACAAGCAGACCCCGCTACACAAACATATGAAGCAACTGTTAGACTTACTCGTCCTTCTGATATGAATGTTCTACCAGGAATGACTGCTGTTGTTGAGGTTACAGCAACACTGTCTAAAAACCATAAAACATCTTCATTCTATATTCCTGCTGATTCTATTTTCTCAGACAATGCTAAAAATACTTATGTTTGGTTAATAAATAAAGATAATAGACTTGAAAAAAGAGCTGTTAAAGCAACAGCATTTAAAGAAAATAACGTAGAAATTCAAGATGGTCTAAACTCAGGAGATACTGTTGTTACTGCAGGAGTTAACTTCTTAAGAGAAGATCAACTTGTAACAACTTACAATAAATAATAAAAACAAAAGGACTTAAATAATGGATATCGCTAGAGGATCTATTGAAAAACGAGTAATTAGTTGGTTATGCGTTTTGATACTTATTTTTGGTGGCTTAGCTAGCTTTGGTAGCTTAGGCCGTTTAGAAGACCCAGAATTCACAATTAAAGATGCTGTTGTTGTAACATACTACCCAGGAGCATCTGCACATGAAGTTGAATTAGAAGTAACAGATAAAATTGAAACTGCTATTCAACAACTATCTCAAGTTAAAGAAATGACGTCTAAGTCATACCCTGGACGTTCAGAAATAACTGTAAGCATGAAAGATCAATACGGTAAAGCTACTCTACCTCAAATTTGGGATGAGCTAAGACGTAAGGTTGGTGATGTTCAACAAATGTTACCACCTGGAACATCTACATCATATGTTAACGATGATTTTGGTGATGTTTACGGTATTTTCTTATCTTTATCTGGTGAAGGCTATGATTATAGAGAGTTAAAAGAAGAAGCTAAATTCTTACGTCGAGAACTTTCTTTAGTTCCTGGTGTTTCTAAAGTTGCTATCGGTGGAGATCAATCAGAGCAAATCTTTATTGAAGTTTCTATGGCTAAACTTTCTCAGTTAGGTCTTTCAATTAATGATATTCAAAATGCACTACAATATAAAAACCTTGTTAGCCCGTCAGGTGCTGTAAAAGTTGAAAGTGGATCTGTAAGAATTGAAACAACTGGTATTTTTGATTCTGTAGATGATATAAAAGACCTATTAATTAGTAAAGATGGCAAATCTTTAACATACCTAAAAGATATTGCAAATGTTTATTCTGGTTTTGATGAAACTCCAACATCAAAAATTAGAGTTGATGGTAAACAAGCTCTAACTTTAGGCGTTTCTGCAGCAAGTGGTGAAAACGTTGTAAAAGTTGGTAAACGTATTGAAGCAAGAATTGCTGAGCTTGATCCTCAGTTACCTGCAGGTATGCAATTAGAAAAAATCTATTTCCAACCTGATTATGTTTCAGATTCAATTTCTAACTTTGTAATAAGTTTACTTCAAGCTGTTGGTATTGTTATTCTTGTTCTACTTCTTTTCATGGGCTTAAAATCTGGCTTATTAATTGGTTCAATTCTACTACTAACTATTTTTGGTACATTTATTTTCATGTATGTTTTTGCAATTGATCTTCAAAGAATTTCTTTAGGGGCATTAATTATTGCAATGGGTATGCTGGTTGATAACGCCATTGTTGTCACCGAAGGTATTTTAGTTAAAGTTCAGGGCGGTCAAAAAGCAAAAAATGCTGCAACTGATGTTGTTAAACAAACATTCTGGCCTTTATTAGGTGCTACAATTGTTGGTGTACTAGCTTTTGCAGGTATTGGACTATCAGATGACTCAACTGGTGAATTTTGTGCAACATTATTCTATGTTATCTTAATTTCACTATTATTAAGCTGGTTACTAGCGGTTACTCTAACACCATTCTTCTGTGACATGGTATTAAAACCAAAAGTTAAAAAAGAAGGTGAAGTAGAACCTGACCCTTACGCTCATCCGATTTTTGTTGGCTATAAAGCTATATTAATGAGAGCTATTAAATTTAGAAAAATGACTGTTTCTGGTTTAATTGGTTTATTAGTAATTTCAATGTATGGATTTGGATTTATTGAGCAATCATTCTTCCCTAACTCATCTACTCCTATGTTCTATATTCACTATTGGAAACCACAAGGTACTGATATTAGATCAACAGAAAAAGACATGGTTGAAATTGAAAACTTTATCAGAAAACAAGATAATGTTCAGCAAGTAAGTACATTTATTGGTTCTGGTGCATCTAGATTTATGCTAACATATAGCGGAGAGCAGCCAAACCCTAGTTATGGTATCTTTATTGTAAAAGCAGAAAACTTAGAGTCTATCCAAAAAATCTTAGATGATTCTATGAACTATATTACAACAAACTACCCTGATAATGAGGCAAGACCTGAAAGACTTAAATTAGGTCCTGGTGGAGGTCAAGCTATAGAAACTAGAATTATTGGTGAAGATCCAAAAATTCTAAGGGACCTTTCAAATCAAGTTGAAGAAATTATGTATAATTCTGGAAAGGCTACATCTATTAGAAATGACTGGAGACAGCAAACTAAAATTATCAACCCTACTTTCTTAGAAACTCAAGCTAGAAATGCTGGACTAACTCGTCCTCAAATTAACCAAGCTTTAGAAATGGGATTCTCAGGAACTCAGGTTGGTACATTTAGAAATCAAGATGAGTTAATTCCTATTACAATGAGATTACCAAATATCGAAAGAAATAATATTGACTCAATTAGAAGTATGCAAGTTTGGAGTGACCATAACCAACGTTATATCCCTATTGAGCAGCTAGTTGATAAAATCGAGCCTAAATGGGAAGATTCTTTAATTAGACGTAAAGATAGACGTAGAACTATTACTGCTTCTGCTGACAATATTGAAGGTGTTAATGCTAATGACTTATTCCAAGAATTAAGACCACAAATTGAAGCTATTAAACTTCCTTCTGGTTATTCTATTGAATGGGGAGGGGAGTATGAGAACTCAACTAATGCTCAAACTGCTTTATTTGGTAATTTACCAAAAGGTATTGGTGCAATGATTCTTGTTGTAATCCTACTATTTAATGCTGTTAAGCAACCTCTAATTATTTGGTTATGTGTTCCATTGGCAATTATAGGTGTTACATTTGGCTTATTATTATTTAACGGATCTTTTGGTTTCATGGCCCTACTTGGTTTCTTATCTCTAATGGGTATGCTTATTAAAAATGCAGTTGTCTTGCTTGATCAAATTGATTTAGAAATTGCTGAAGGTAAAGAACATTTATTTGCCGTTGTTGACTCTTCAATATCAAGGGTTCGTCCTGTTGCTATGGGTGCTATTACAACAATTTTAGGTCTTGTTCCTTTACTTGCTGATGCATTCTTTGTTGATATGGCAATTACAATTATGTCAGGTCTAACATTTGCAACAGTATTGACATTAATTATTGTTCCTGTATTATACACAATGTTCTTTAAAATTAAATATAGAGATGAACTATAATACAAACGAAAATAATTAGAAATAATGACTAAACAATTAAAAACTATTATTTACACCGATGGCGCATGCTCTGGCAACCCTGGCAAGGGTGGCTGGGGTGCCATTATTATGTACGGAGATTTTGAAAAAAGAATTAATGGCGGAGATGCTCACACGACCAATAACAAAATGGAGTTGACTGCTGTTATAAGATCTTTAGAGCTTTTATCTCGCCCTTGTGAGATCGAACTATATACAGACTCTCAGTATGTAATGAAAGGCGCTACAGAGTGGATTCATGGTTGGAAGAAGAAAAACTTTAACCAAGGAACCGCTAAGGAAGTTAAAAACATTGAACTGTGGCTGGCTTTAGATAAAGCAATGAAGCGTCATAAAATTAACTGGCATTGGGTTAAAGGCCATGCTGGCGATAAATACAATGAAATTGCAGATCAGTTAGCTGTTGAAGGCATTCAAAAGATTTAAGAGATTTATAAATAAAAAAACACCCTAAATTGGGTGGCTTTTTTATTTAACTGTACATTGATATTTAACTTTAGTCATTAATTCTCCGCAGTGACCACCAGATGTGTAAAACTGACATGACTTATACGCAACATCAAATTTTTCAGCATCTTTAAAACCCCAGTTTTGACATAAAACTCTGGCCTTAGATAATCCACCATCCCAGTTAACTATAGGCTTTTCAAAACCTCCATAAGTATACCCCATTTCAATAATTGCATCTGATTTACTTCCATCTATCGACCTTAACTCTTTATTAACAGAACACCCTGCAAGAATACTAACTAAACACACAACTAATATTTTTTTCATTTTTAAACTCCTTTAATTCAATAACACCTATAGTAGCATTAAGACTATTGAAAAGCAA
>DMEM01000197.1 GCA_003450915.1 Alphaproteobacteria bacterium | reverse complement strand
AAAAGCATTAATTGCACGTTGTAAGATCCCGGTATTCCATGATGATCAGCACGGTACTGCAATTATTTTAACAGCTGCTGTTATTAATGCTTTAGAACTAACAGGTAAAAAAGCTGAAGAAGTTAAAGTTGTTTGTTCAGGTGCAGGTGCAGCTGGTTTATCATGCATGAGAATGCTAAATAAAGTTGGTATTAAAAAAGAAAATATCTTTATTATAAACAGTCGTGGCGTTGTTCATGAAGGCAGAGATGATTTAAATGAATATGTTAAAGACTTTGCTCAAAAAACAGATGCAGTTAAAACATTAGCAGAAGCTGTAGTTGATGCAGATGTTTTTGTGGGAGTTTCAGCAGCAGGTGTTCTTAAAAAAGAAATGGTAGCTACAATGGCTAAAAATCCAGTTATTTTTGCAATGGCTAACCCAAACCCTGAAATTATGCCAGAAGATGTTAAAGCAGTAAGAGATGATGCTATTGTTGGTACTGGTCGTTCAGATTATGCTAACCAAGTAAACAACGTACTTTGCTTCCCTTATATTTTCAGAGGTGCTTTAGATGTTCAAGCAACAAAAGTAAACGAAGAAATGAAAATGGCTGCAGCTGAAGCTTTAGCAGAACTAGCAAGAATGCCAGTTGATGCAGAAACTGAAAAAGCATACGGTGGTGCTAAATTAGAGTTTGGTAAAGATTATGTTATTCCAAAACCATTTGATAAACGTTT
Source organism: Alphaproteobacteria bacterium (assembly GCA_003450915.1). Lineage (GTDB taxonomy): Bacteria > Pseudomonadota > Alphaproteobacteria > UBA1280 > UBA12223 > UBA12223. Next base: position 9,901 of record DMEM01000197.1, on the reverse strand, counting down.
AATGAGTGTTATTTCTTCAAAAGTTGCTCAAGCTGCTATTGAAACAGGTGTTGCAAGAAGAACAATTGATATTGATGCTTATAGAAAATCACTAGAAGTTTAATTGCTAAATTAGATTTTAGATAAAAATAAAGGCTCCGAGTTATTCGGGGCTTTTCTGTATTTATAAAGAATGGTTTATTTTAATCTTATGAGGTATTTAAATTAGTATGAGTATTTTGTTGAAAATTAAGTAATATTATTACTAGAATATATGCTTAAAAAACAAAGACCTCGAGCGAGATAGTCTTTGTTTGTCGGTATTTAGGATATAACAAGTTTGTGAACGGATGCATAAACATCTTGAGTAACACTTCCAGGATGTTCTTTTAACATCTTGGTAATTCGAGAGTTTACACGCCTTGCTTTCTTTGATGTGTTTTTAAAGCTTAAAAAAGCTTTACGGTCTTTATTAGATAAGATTGCTAGGACAGATGAACTAAAATAAGCGTTCCTGGCATCATTTTGCCATACAGCATTAGAGTTGCTGTCAGCAAAAAGCTCTTTTAAAAAACCAAGGTAGTTTCTGTTTTTAAGGGCTTCATTAATTTTAGGAGTTTGCTTCCCTAAAACTAAACCTTTTCCTCCGCGGTAATGTAAGTCAAAAAGAGCTTCTATTACTGCAGTTGGAGTGTTTGCTAAATCAACGCCTCTGTTTTTAGCATCGCGGTTGATTTTTGTTATATGCTCCTTTATGCTTTTGTCTAGCAATCTGTTAACATCACGCTTGCTAAGACGATACTTGTGTTTAGAAAGTGTTAAGCCATATGGTGCTTTTTCCCCTTTTTTAAGAGTTGCGTTAGTTTTGTTAACTATGCGCTTTAGCTCTTTATAGCTTGCTGTTGACATTTTGTGTATTCTAGCAGAGCTAAAAAAGGAGTTAATGTCTTTTAAAGACCAAAGTGAAACTTTATTCTCAACACGATGACCTAATGTTTGTCCAACTCCTAAAGTTGGAACCCCTAGTTTGCCGATGTATATTTCTCTTTTTACGCCTTCAAAGCTCAGTAAATCTTCTTTGATTTTACTGGTTTGTTCACTTGTTAAAACTAACGAAGCAGAACAGCTAAAAGACAGTATTAGAGATAGTAGTATTAAAATTCTCAAAACTGCGTTTCCGGTAGTTCGTTAAGGTGAAAAAGTTACAGGGTGTATTATTTTTTTAATGGAATTTTAAGTAATTGTCAATAGGTCTATTTACAAATAGTTTTTTTATAGTTATTATGGGTAATATGAAGAAAACACAAGATATGAAAAAAGAAATATATTTTAAGAATTTAGCACTGCAGGCACAAGCTGGTGATGAAGCTAGCTATAGAGAACTGCTGTTAAAAATTGCAGAAAAGTTAAGACCTTACTTATTGAAGCATACTTTTAATAAAGATAATGCAGAAGATATACTGCAAGAAGTATTATTGGGTATTTTTAAGGGCTTGCATACTTATAATCCACGTTATAGTTTTTTTACGTGGAGCTTTGCTATTTGTCGTTATAAAATGATTGATTATATTCGTAAGTATCAAAAAATTTCAGAAAATGAAATTAAAAATGATGAGTATATTGAAACTTTTGCGGCTGAAAAAACGAAGATACTAGAAGATGATTTTAATGAGGAACTTCAACAAGCTTTAGATAATTTACCAGAAAGACAAAGGCAGATCGTTCTAATGTTAAAAGTAAATGATTATTCAGTAAAGCAAGTTGCTAAAGAATTAAAAATGAGTGTAGCTAATGTTAAAACAACAGCTCACAGAGCTTATAAAGCTTTAAGAGAAGATTTAAAAAAGGACAGTTAAATTATGAAACATATTGAAACAAACTTCTTAATTTATGATTTAGCTAAACAAGGGGTTAAGAAAAAAAGAACTTCGATGTTTAAATTTATTTTTAGTACAATTTGCTTAAGCAGTATTTTTATTGCTCTTTATTTATTAAATGTAGAATTAAGATTTAATTTAGATTATTTAATGAACTATACAATGGTTATTACAATGTTTGATGTTCAGCTAGCAGGGCTTTCAATTGTCTCTGTTTTAGGCTGTTATTTAGCCTATCAACTATCAGTACCAGCTCAAGATGAAAAACTAAGCTTTAAAATTCTTAATGCTATTTTTTATATAATTTGGTTAAGCTTAATTGTCTCAATAGGAATTTTTGCTTATCAAGAATATCTTGTAGAGCCTAATTTAAATATAGATATACATTGTGTAGAGCGTTCTTTAATAGGTATTAGTTTACCGATTTTAGTTTTAGCTTATTTTGTAAGAAAGGGCTATGTTTTAAAAACTTATCAAATGCTGGTTTTAGTATGTTTAACATCTTTTGGCTTTGCAAGTTTTATTAATTTATTTGTTTGTCCCGTTTTAAGCATGCAGCATATTTTATTATCTCATTATGTTATAATTTTCCCAATAATATTAGTTATTGCAACAGCTTTCAAAATTTTAAAGAAATAAAGAGAGCATGGTAAAGAAGAATGTTTAAAGAAAATTTAATAAAATCTGGTTGGTTACATGCTTTATTTATTGCAGTAATTGCTTACCCTTTAGGTGCGGTTAGTGCAAGCTTATTGGCAACTGTTATGCAGACAAATATTCTAGTTTATTCTGTTGTTTTTACAATTAGTGCAGCGGTAGCTCTTCTTTTAAGGGCTGGTCCTGGTAAGTTAGGGCTTAATACTTTAAAGTCTTATCAAACATGGCTTTATGCTTTATTGCAAATCTCAGTTTTGATTTTTGGGATTTTAATTATGAAGTACGTTTCAGCAACAGAAGGTGCAGGTTTATATCGAGTTACAGGTTTAGTAGCTGTGTTTTTATCATATATTTTCTTGGCTCAAAAAACTAACTCATTTGAACTTGCTGGGTCTTTGCTTATTTTAGCTGGTTTTGGTAGTATTATTTATTATACCGATATTTCTTTTAGCATTCAGCTTTTATTAATTTTCTTTGTTTTAGCCAGAGCCTTATCACAATCGTTACAAAAACTTATTGTAGAAATTCATAAAACAAATAATCAAGCTAAGTCATCAAAGGATGAAGCTAGAGTTATTGGCTTTATTTTAGCGATTTCAGGAGTGTTAATGTTGTTTGTGCTGTTGATTGTAGCGTATATTAAACAAAACTATTCTATTGCTTTATTTGCGAAGTTTCCAAACTATTCAGACTTTGCTGATCTTAAAGGATTCTCAATGGCAATTTTTATGGGTTTTTGTATTGTTAGTATTTCAAAATATTGTGAATTTTATGCAGGTAAAACAATAGGGGCAAAATATTTAACCACGTTATTATCATTACAAATTATTTTTGTTTATTTTATCGAGCAAGTATTAGCTTATTTTGGTCTGATGAATCCTGTGGGATTCGTATTTAACGATTATATAGCAGTTGGCTTAATTTTAAGTGGTAATTTTATTATCAGTTTATCAGGATTTATTAAGGACTTTAACTTTAATCAAAAAGCTGTTAAAATTAAAAGCGGTTAGAAAAAATCATTAGATTTAAAAGTTGACGGGGCAGAAGATACAGACTCTGGTAAAGTTAGAGATAGTGCAACACATTTGTTTTTTCTATACGGATATATCTTATAATTAAGTTAGCTATAATAAAAAAAGACCTTTGCGTAATAACAAAGGTCATAATTTTTTTGTAATCAAGCTGACTCAGCTTGTTAAATGCCAAATTCTTCTTCATAAACTTTTAATTTATTTCTTAAAGTTCTAATGCTAATGCCTAGAATGTTAGCTGCATGAGTTCTATTACCTTCACAATAATTTAATGTTGAGATGATTAACTCTTTTTCAACTTCTTGCATTGTTTTACCAATCATAGCAGATGGTTGGTTATTTGCAGCGATTTTAGCTGTCTGGCCTTTATCTAACCCATCAATAGCACCGTATGCACTAGCTGCTGAATTTAGAGGGTTTGCTGCCGGTCTTGGAGCTGCTACAGGTTTTGGTTTTTCTTGTTCCATCATTTGTAATGACATTGGTGAAATAACAATATCATCAGGGCGAATAATATTATCAGACATCATAATAATAGCTCTATGAATTGTGTTTTCTAACTCACGAACATTACCTTTCCAATAACACTCTTCAAGTTTTGTAATAGATTCTTCTGTAATCTCTATTGTATCTTCAATGCCGTTTTGTTTAGCATATTTATTAGCGAAGAATTGAGATAGAGGTAGAATATCCCCAGGTCGTTCTCTTAAAGCTAATAGTTCTAAGGCTACAACATTAAGTCTGAAGTAAAGGTCTTCTCTAAAGCCGCCTTCAGCAACTTGTTTTTCTAAGTCACGGTTTGTTGTTGCAATAAGACGAATATCAACTTCAACAGGTTTTGTTGAACCAATAGGATCAATTACCCTTTCTTGAATAGCTCTTAATAATTTTGCTTGTAAAGATGCATCCATTTCAGAAATTTCATCAAGAAGAAGTGTTCCGCCGTTAGCTTGTTCAAACTTACCAATACGTTTAGTTAGTGCACCAGAAAAAGAACCTTTTTCATGACCAAATAACTCGCTTTCAAGTAGATTTTCTGGAATTGCCGCACAGTTTACAGAAACAAAGTTTTGATCTGCTCTATTTGAATTAGTGTGGATAAATTTTGAGAATACTTCTTTACCTGTTCCAGATTCACCACGAAGTAAAACTGTAGCATTACTTTTTGCAAATTTTTCTGCCATTTGTAATAGTTTTAAAGTTTTATCGTCACGTGCAATAGGGCCCGTTGAAGAGTCTTTTTTTAATGAGTTTAAAATAGGTTCAAGTAAGTCTTCATCTAATGGGAATGGTAAAAATTCAATAGCACCCATTCTAATACCTGCAACTGCTTTTTGCATATCGCTTGCTTGGCCTAATAAAACTGTAGGCATATTTATTTTTGCGTTGTTTAGCTGTTTAAAATAATCAGCCGTGTTGATACTTAGGTCTGCAAAAGTACAAACAACATTTTTAATGCTGAATGTTTCAATAGCTTGCTCAATATCATTGCATGTAACAACTTCTATGTTAAACTTACGAGCTAAATCAATAAGCTTATTACATTTGCTAACAATATTACCTAAAATTAAAATATACATAAATTACCTCTAAAAAAAATATTAATCGAAAACACTTACTCGGTCTTTAGGTGGAAGAAGTGTATTAAGAATAACTTCTAACTGACGAGGGTTTTCTTGTTTAACCATGCTTAAAACTGAGAATAAATAAATTTTACGAGCAGACATTTCAATTCTGCTGTTTCTTTCTAGTTTTGCGGCTAATGGTGAAAATACCATGTTGGCTAAAACCGCACCATACATTGTTGTTAATAAAGCAACAGCCATTGATGGTCCAATAGATGATGGGTCAGATAAGTTACCTAGCATTTGTACAAGACCAATCAGTGTACCGATAAGCCCCATAGCAGGAGCAACTTCAGCTGAACGTTTTAAAATATCAATTCCTTGTACATGTCTATCTGACATTATATTTGTATCAGACTTCATCATTGATTCAATAAACTCAGGATTTGATCCATCAACTGCTAATGTTAAAGCTTTTTTAAAGTATTCATTGCTGATTTGTTCAACTTCACTTTGAATTGAAAGTAGTCCGTTTGCCCTAGCTTTTTGTGCTAAAGATAAAATAAACTTAACTTCTTCAATCAAATCAGGAGTGTTGAAGAAAAGTGTTTTCATATATAAGCTTTGAGCTTTTATCATTTCAGGTAATGAGTAAGACACAGTTGTAATCATAAAAGTACCTAAAACAACAATTAAAATTGATGGAATATCAATAAAAGCACCCATAGAGCCACCTAAGAAGATAGCACCTGCTATTAGACCAAAACCACCGACTAAACCTATTAAAGTTGCGATATCCATTTAAATTTATAACCCTATTTATTTGTTATTGTTATTTTTCTTAAGACTTTATCCTTTAGAGTTAACTTTTTCAGATTTTACAATTTCTGTCATAGTTACACCAAGCTTATCTTCAACAATAACAACTTCTCCACGAGCGATAAGTCTGTTATTAACATAAATATCAATAGCTTCTCCAACTTTTCTGTCAAGTTCGATAACAGCACCACGGCCAAGCTTTAGTAGTTGTTTAATAGGCATTTTTGTTTCTCCAAGAACAGCTGATACTGTAATTGGAATACCGTACATAGCTTCTAAACCTGCTTCATCAGATTCAGGTAAAACGTCTTCACCAAGTAAATCTGATGCTTTACTTGATTCAAATTCTTCTAGTTCTACTGTTTTGTTTGTATCATTCATGGTTGTATAATCCTAATTTTTATTCTTTTTTATAAAAAATTTCTTAGATGTTTCAATTTTAAATTAAAAAGATGTTATTTACAAGCTTTTTATTAAGTCTTAAAAAGAATCAATAAAGCTGTGTTATTAATTAGCCACAGGAGCTTCTAAAGGCTCAATAGATTCTGGGCTAGTAATGGCTTGCTTAATGTTAATTTCTGGAGTTAGTTCTTCTTGTTGAGAAGTTTCTTTTTCTGCAAGAGATGTTGTATTATCAGATAGCTCAATATCTTCAGGAGAAACAAAAGCCTCAAGAGTAGAATTTATTTTTTCAAATGAATCTACTTTACTTGAAAGAACTCCCGATTTATCCCACTCAATACTGCACTCTCCTGGTTTTAAGTCTCGATCTTCAACAAATGCAAAGTCAGAAATACCAGTTTGACGAACTTTTTCTTCTATCTTTGTGTCTTCAACATACATTTTACAGTTTGAAGGAACTCGAATAATAATCTTAGAAACCATTGGTAGGTTTGATAAGGCATTTTCAACAGACTGTTCTAGTAACTCTACTGGGTATAATTCTTGAGCTTTAAAAAATAAGTTGTTTGTGATATGACGAACGCATGCTGTTGAGTGTTGTTCAAATAAATTGTGTAGTTCAGGTTTGTATTCATTAATTTTAGTAATGTTTTCAATTATTGTATTAATATGAAGATCCATTTCTGTTTTTAATTTTTCTAAAGCCATTTTTTGACCTTCTTGAAAGCCTTCTTCAAAAGCTTGTTTCTTTGCAGTTTCAAAATCACTTTGAAGCATTTCTCGAGCTTCAGTTAATTTTTCTTGACGCATTCTTTCTAATGCATCAGCTTCAGTTGAATAGTCGTTTGAAAATACAAATTTTTGATATTCTGCCATAAATAATCCTTAATATATAAATACCTATTAAATAAATTCTTCTTTAGAATTTTCATCAACAATAATGATCTGACCAAGGTCGATTAGTTCTTTAGCCGTAGTGATAATTGATTGTTGAGCCTCATCAACATCTTTAACTCTAACAGGTCCCATTGCTTCGATATCTTCTTGTAAGATTTTAGCAGCTCTTTCAGACATGTTTTCTAAGAATAGAGCTTTAACATCTGAGTTTGCGCCTTTAAGAGCAATAGGTAATTTTTCTTTATCTGCTTCACGTAGAATAGCTTGAATACCTTGAGCATCAATTTTAGTCATATCATCAAAGGTAAACATAAAGTTTCTAATCATTTCAGCATCATTGCTATTTTGGTGTTCTAGCATTTCCATAAATGTAGATTCAGTCCCTCTATCAAGAGAGTTAAAGATATCAGCTAGCATTTCATGGTTATTGCGTTTGTTTTTAGATGATAGGTTACGCATAAATTCATTTTTTAAAGTTTTTTCAACATTTAAAACGATTTCTCTAGGAACATTATCAAGTACTAACATTCTTTCAATAATTTCATAAGCAAACTCTTTAGGTAATACAGCTAAAACATTTGCAGCATGGTTAGGGCTGATTTTTGAAACAATTAAAGCAGCTGTTTGAGGGTACTCATTTTGTAGGTAAGCTGCTAATGTTTCTTCGTTAACATTGTTTAGCTTTTCCCACATTGTTTTACCTGCAGGGCCACGCATTTCTTCTAAAAATTCACTAACACGCTCATCATCCATAAATTTACGTAGCATTCTTTCGGTATTTTCCCATGTACCAACAAGGCTAGCACCAGTCGCTACTTCACTTGTAAATTTTTTAATAGCATTTTCAACATCATCATTAGATACATGACCTAGCTGAGACATCTCTCTAGAAATATCTCTAATTTCATGCTCTTCAAGTTTTCTAAATACTTTAACAGCTTGCTCTTCACCAATAGATAATAGCAAAATAGCAACATCTCTAATATGAGAAGATGAACTTTTGTCTGGTGTTATTGCCATTTAAATATATTCCTTGCTTTAATTATTAATGATTAGTTGTTGTTTATTTTGTTGGCACATCGCTTAGCATCCATTTTCTAATAACCTGCGTACTTTCTTCTGGATGATTTTCAATAATATTAGCAGCCTTTTTAATAGATGCATCCCTAACTTTACCTTCAACGTTTGTAACATTTACTAGCATATCATTTTCTTCTTCATCTTCTTCATTAGTCTCAAGCGCTGCTTGAGAGATGATAGGCTCTGGAATTTTTACTTCTTTAGGCATTTTTGCTCTAACTACATGGTGAGTTGTTGTTAAAATTGGCTTGATTACAAATATAACCATAACTACAAAACCAATTAGTAATAATATGTATTCAACAATTTTCATTACATCAACTCCAGCTAGAAGATCTTTTTCTGGTTCTGGTAGTTCTTCAATTTCAGTAAATGGAAGGTCTACCACTTCAACAACATCGCCCCTATCTGTATTAAATCCCATAGCTGATTTAATTAATGCCTTAATTTTTGCTAGTTGGCTTTCTGTTAAGGGAATGTATTGTCTTGTTGCATTTTCACCTTCACCGGTTGTTTTGTATTTTCCTTCTAGAACAACTGCTACAGACAATTTTGTTATTTTACCAGCTTGCTTAATAGAGTGGCGAACGGTTTTTGAAATTTCATAATTAATAGTTGATTGTGATTTAGTTTGGTTTTCTTTAGGGCCATTGTTCATTGATCCGTCTGAATCAGTATTATTACCATCGTCTAGGTTACTTGCTGTGCCAACAGCAGAACTAGTAGAGGCACCTTGAGATGATAACTCTTCTTCATTTGTTTGTTCAGATCTAACAACTTGATTTTTAGGATCATAAATTTCAGAAGTTTCTTCCATGCTATTCATATCAACTTCAGCTGATACTTTAACATTTACTTTACCAACTCCAATAATTGTTTCTAGCATGTTAGTAATTTGAGCTTGGTATTTATTTTCAATTTTAGATTTATATTTTTCAGATGTTGTGATTTTTGACATGTCATTTTGTCCTTCACCTGCTGAAAGTAGCTTACCTCTATTATCAACAATAGAAACATCTTCAGGTAATAAATTAGGAACCGATGATGCTACTACATGCATAATTGAGTTAATTTGTTCTTCTTGTAAAACACGAGATCCAACATTTACAACAACCGATGCTGTTGTTTTGGTGTTTTCTTTTAAAAATAGGCGTTTTTTAGGGATAACTAAGTGAACTCTTGCATTTTTAACAGCAGGAAGAGACATGATAGTTCTAGCAATTTCGCCTTCTAAAGCTCGACGTGAATTAATGTTTTGAACAAGAGATGTTGTACCAAAAGAGCTTGAATTATCAAAAACCTCATAGCCTTTAATTGAGTTACCAACTAGGCCTTCACCCGCTATTTTAAGACGTAATTCTCCAACTTTATTATTAGGAACATAAATGTTACTTTCACCTCTTACTTCGTACTTAATGGCCATGGTAGCTAATTTATCTGCAATTAATGAAGCTTCTTTTGCTTCAAGACCTCCATAAAGAAGTTGCATGTTAGGTTGTGAAATTCGAGCGCTGATAAAAACAAAAGAGATAACCATAATAAGAGTTACGATTATCATCGTTACTATCTTTTGAGGGCCCATTTGTTGCACTAC
>DMEM01000215.1 GCA_003450915.1 Alphaproteobacteria bacterium | reverse complement strand
TATTTTATTTCTAATTATTTATTAATATCAGGATTAGTTTTATGATTCAATACCTATATATTCCACTGGCATTTATAATCGCATTTATAATTCTTTTTATTGCAGCTAATTGTATTGAGGTACCTTATAGCATTATAACAAATTTAGAGCAGCTTCTTGCTGAGGCAAAACTCCACATATTTGACATAAATGAACACTTATCGAAATAATTCAAGAGCCTCCATGTCAAAACTCATATACTCTTTTATAATATTTTTCATTTTGATATTCCTTATCTTAATTGCAACAGGATATATTGAAGTTCCTTATGCTTTTGATATTTCTTTAGAAAATATTAAAGACGAACTTTTAGATATCGTCTATCAGATGTTTTAAAATATAGACCATGAAAAAAAGCTCCCGTTTGGGAGCTCTTTTTCATACGATATACTTTGAGAGGGAAACTTTTTTAAGAATTAAATGCATTAGAAAAAGTATAGTTTGTTCTATCAAAATATTAAATAGATAGTTCGTTAGATAAATAAATATATTTACTTTTTACTAGCTTCAGCCATATGTATAGTTTATAAAAGATCAATAATATAAAAACCAAACTATACTTAGCAAAATTAAGGCAATAACAGTAAAAAATAATAGAAATCATCTCAGCTCTAATGCTGAAAAGAATACACTTAAAGAATCAGATCTCTAGTTACTCTATAATGCTATTTAGAATTCAGCTTATAAAAAAATATTACCTAAATTACTAAGAGTCTTCTTAAATTTTTAATTAAAACCAAGGCAAATTCATCCATGAGCGTATATAACACTTCCACCTTTTATAGTGTTGATAACATTTTTAGCTAAATCTACTGGCAAGGCAGGACATCCCCAACTGGTACCCAGAACTCCATACTTATCAAGAAATGGCTTACTAGCATAATCAGCGCCATGAATAACGATATAGCGTTCTCTAGCTTTATCATTAACTCCTGGCGTTTTTCCATCAAGTTTTAATGAATAACCATTTTTCCCATAATAGGTTTCAGCAGTAATAAAAACACCTAAAGATGTTTGCCGAGAGCTTTTCACATTTGAGAAATTTTCTGCAAATTTTCCTCCACTATTTGTACCATGGGCAACCCAAGTATTAAAGACTAATTTATGTATCTTCATATCCAAAACAAAAAGACGTTTTTCACTTGAAGGTTTGGTGTAATCAATAACTGTAAGAATGTCTATTTTAGAATGTGACTTAAAAGAATCATAAGCCTTTGCAAATACTCTGTAATTCAGTTTGTCTTTTAAATCTAGCTTATGATAAAGCTCTAAAGAACTATCAGATTTTTTACGGGGTAAGTTCATCCCGTATAGTACTTTTTGATTTTTCATATCAATAATAAAAAGACGATTTTCTGTTTCTGGCTTTGTATTATCTACAACGCTCATTATATCAGATTTAGGATCAGCTCGGTAAGCAATATATGCGTCTGCAAATTCATTATAATTAACATGACCTTTTAAACCAAGCTTATAGTATATTTCTAGGGAACTTATTCCCGCATTAGCAAAAAAAGAAAGGAACAAACTAATAACTACAACAACCAACGAAATTAAACTCTTCATTTCTATAAAAACTTTACATTGCTGTAAAGTTTCCCGCTGTTAATTAATTAGTAAATATTTTTAGTGACAATTTCTTTATCATTCGTAGCAAAAATTTAAATTTCTGAAAGCTTTGTATGTACCTGTCTTTAAATGAAAAAAGAAAAGCCCCAGAGAAGGGGCTTTTCATGTAGAAATTTAATTATCCATATGCATAAATAAGGCTTCCACCTTTTATAGTATCGATAATCTTCTTAGAAATACTGGCAGGTAAAGCTGGACAGCCCCAGCTACGACCTAAGTAACCATTTCTTTTGATAAAGCGTTCTGTTGCATAATCTGCACCATGCACAACGATATAACGCTTTCTAGCATTATCATTCTTACCTGGTGTTAGACCATCTAATTTTAACGAATAGCCATTACTTCCATAATAAGTAGTATCAGTTAAAAATACCCCTAATGACGTTTTTCTAGAATCAACTGTATTTGAGAACTTTTTTGCCTTTTTACCGCCAGTGTTAACACCATGAGATACATAAGTATTAAAAACTATTATCTCCCTCTTCAAGTCAAAAACGAAAAAGCGTTTTTCAGTTGAAGGTTTAGAATAATCAATTACCGTTAATAATGGTTTTTTTGTTCCTTTAGTCTTTTGATAAGCCTTATATCCATTAAAAAAAACATTTTTATCTAATTTATCTTTTAGATTTAGTTTTTCATATAAATGAATAGCCTTATCATTACCTGAAGATGATGCGTATGTATTTTTTGCAAAAGAACACACACTAATAAAAAATACCAAAATAAGCAAGGTTTTCATTATTATTAAGCTTTGGCATTACTGCCAAGCCTCCATATTTTAAAGTAAAATTAAAAAAAGTTACTACGTTCAACCTTAAAAAATAAGGCTGTTAAAAAGCTATTTAAATGTTTTGAATAAAAATATTATTACATACTTTCTTCCATGCACAAAACAAAAAATAAACTTTTTATTCAGCAGCTTAGCAATTATAACTTTTGATAAACAACTATAGTAGTAAAAATACTTCAATAGATTTAAATTCAATTTTTTACACTACACAAAAAGAAAGAAGCCACCTTTTCGGTGGCTTTCTTTTCTTCAAGTTTTTTAACCTATGCTTGTGCTGGAGCAAGGTTTAAAACTTTTTCGAAAATCTCCTTCTTTTTAGCTTCAGAGATGAACATAAGAGCAATTTCAGCACTAATAACCTCTCTATGGTCCATAATACTCACAAGACGACCATTAAAAAAATACGTTTCAACAGTGTTTTCTTTGCAAACCAGCTCTCCTTGAGTGATTACTTTCTTCAGGCTAATTGATGTGATAATATCTGAAATAGTTTTTTCAGTCTCCACACCGTAAGGTCTCCCACTTAAAGCAATAACAGTAGCCTTAAAGTTGGTTTCGTTGAAGTTTAGTTGTCCAAACATAAGCTAGTCGGGTTTTAATACTAAAACCCCCTCCATCTGTTAGGTGAACGTAGTCATATAACTACGTATAAATGATCATGTAGATATATACTTATAAATAGTATCTTGAATAAATAGCTGACTTTTATTTTCAACTTGACTAATAGCAGTTTTACAGCTAAATTGAGTTCTCATTTTATGTAATATATAAAGTTACTAACGTTTTATAAAAAGGCAAATGTTAAATGCTCAAATTTCTTTTAGGTGTTGCTACAGCAACTGCTATTTTTTTCATACTATACTTAAACGGCTATATTCAAGTAGATATGCCGGGTATAGAAGCTTTTTTCGATAAATACTATGAGATAGTTATTAAATTTTTGTCAGAAGCACTTGCAAGTCTTTCTAAATTTTTAAATGGCTTAACAAAATAAAAAACAAGAGCCCCTTTTGGGCTCTTGTTTCTTTGCAGGAATACTAATCTATAACTAATTCATAATCTCCATCAAGTTCTTTATTTT
>DMEM01000127.1 GCA_003450915.1 Alphaproteobacteria bacterium | reverse complement strand
ACCAATATAATTTTTTTCATCTGTTTTTACCTTTATCTTATTTTATATAATAACCTACCCTAGTTTCTCTTCAACAAACTTAAAAGTTACATCTAAGTCTTCATGAATTAACTCAAATGGATATTGATGTTTTAACCAAGTAATCTGCCTTTTAGCGTAATTACGTTGTTTTTGAGCAAATTTATCAATCGCCTCATTCATTTCTAACTTAGCATTAAAGGCGTCTAAAAATATATCAAAACCAATACTTGTTAAAGAGTTCAAGCGCTCCTGTCCATATTTTTCAATAACAACTTTTACTTCATCAATTAAACCTAATTCTAGCATCTTTGACGCTCTCGAGTTAATTCTATTATACATAACTTCTCGATCTGGATTAATTGCTAAATGAATAAAGTCTAAATCTAACATTCCTTCATTTGGTAGCTCTTGCCAGTCAAGCAAACTTTTACCTGTTTGTTTAATTACTCCTAAAGCTCTTATTATTCTTTGTCTATCATTACTTTCTAGCTTTGCTGACATTGCCTCATCAATACTATTTAATTGAGAATATAAATCTTCTGTTTCCATTGAATTTAGATCATTAAAAAGATCTTTATTTATATTAGGAATAGAACTTAAACCAAATTCTAGCATTTTCAGGTAAAGACCTGTTCCTCCTACAAAAATCGGCAACCTACCTCTGACAGCAACATCATCACAAACCTGCTTTGCTAGTTTTAAATATTCAGCTACAGAAAATTCAGAGTCGGTCTCTAAACACTCAAATAAATGATGCGGCACTGCTGAAAATTCTTCGTCGCTTGGCATTGCTGTAATGATTGGCATATTTTTATAAAACTGCCTTGAATCCGCATTTATAATCTCACCATTAAACTTTTTAGCGAGTTCTATTGCTAAAGCTGTTTTTCCACTTGCAGTTGGACCAAATAATAATATCGCTTTATTTTTTTGCATAGCTAAATAATCTATCTTTCAATTACACTAAAAACACTATCTCCTGCTCTTTTAATAAATAGCAATAATGTTTTTTTTGTTGTACCTTCAATAATTTGTCTAAAGTCTTCTACCGTTTGTACTTTTTGCTGATCAACCTGAACAATTAAGTCTCCTGTTTTAACATTAAACTTTCTAAAACTTTTATCAACATTGGTAATAATAACACCTGACTCTTCTCTAATTAATAACTCTTTCTTAATTTCATCAGTTAGGTTTGTAATAGCAAATCCCAAGAATTTATTAGCTAAAACCTTAACACCTTCTTCTGCTTCAACTTTTTCAGCATCATCTGTTGACACAATTGTAGCTGTTAAGTCTATTTTTTCTCCAGCTCTTAGAACTGTTATTACTGCTTGAGAGTTAATTAGAGTTTTTGCAACCATTTTAGGAAGATCAAACAAGCTTGTAATTTCTGTTTGATTATAAGCTAAAATAACATCACCATTTTGAATTTTTGCTAAATCTGCAGGACTTCCTTTTGTCACATCTGCAACTAGCACTCCATTTGTAGTCTCTAGTTTTAAAGCACTTGCTGCGCTTTGATCTAGTACTTGAGCTTGAATACCTAACCACCCCCTAGTAACCTTACCAAAGTCTTTTAACTGCTGAATAATTAACTGAACTGTATTTGCAGGAATCGCAAACCCAATGCCGTTTGAACCACCTGCTTTTGAAAATATCGCAGTATTAATCCCTACAATATCACCATCTAAATTAAATAAAGGCCCGCCTGAGTTTCCTGGGTTTATTGATGCATCTGTTTGTAAAAAGTCATCATAAATATTTGTACCAATATTTCTATTTCTACCTGAAACAATACCTGTTGAAACTGTACCATCTAAACCATAAGGGTTACCAATTGCTATAACCATTTCTCCCACTCTAGCAGTATTTGAATCTGCAAAATTTACAACTGGAAAGTCTACTTTATCTGATTGAATTTTTAATAAAGCTAAATCACTTTTTTGATCAAACCCAACAATATTCGCTGGATAGAACTTATTATCAGTCATTGTAACTGTAATTTTATCTGATAATTCAACAACGTGATAATTTGTAATAACAAAACCATCTGCAGAAATTATAACACCAGAACCAATATTAAACTGAGATTTTGATTTAATTTTTTTAGAAGCTTTGTGTAAGTTATCTAAAGCACTTTTTTTACTTTCTTTTGAAAAAGGATTGTTTTTATAATTATCCCCCTGCTCTTTAATAGACTCTTCAGCTTTAATATTAACTACACTTGGCTGAATTGAATCAACTAAGTCTGCAATAGTATAACGATCTAAAGCATTTGCATTTGATAATGAAATAACTAAAGACAATATAATTAAAGATAATTTTTTCATAATATTTTCCATTTTTTGTTTTTTTATTTTTCTTATAAATCTTGAACTAGATGTAAAACTATTGTACGAACCTTACCATTACGTAATATCCCAACTCTAACCTTAGAGCCAACTCTTGAATGCTCCATTTGTTTATTATACTGCCCTGAACTTCTTATTTCTTGACCGTTTAATCTAACAATAACATCCCCAGGAACCACTCCTGCATTTGATGCAGGGCTATTAGCTAATAACTTATGAACAACCGCACCATTATAACTACTTAAACCAAGTAGCTGTTTTACTTCTTGGTTTATATCTGCAACTTCTACGCCAATTGTCGCTCTTTTTACAGAACCTTTTTGCTGTAACTGAATTATAACTCGCTTTACAAGGTTTGAAGGTATAGCTAATCCAATACCATTTGAGCCACCTGTTTGAGTCAGATTTGCAGTATTAATTCCTATTAAATAGCCATCTAAATTAAATAATGGTCCGCCTGAGTTTCCAGGGTTAATTGAGGCATCAGTCTGTAAAAAGTCTTCATAACCGTAATTACCAGTCTGTCTATTTTTACCAGAGATAATCCCCATTGAAACACTGTGCTCTAAACCATAAGGGCTACCAATTGCAAAAACTAACTCGCCAACCTGAACACTATCTGAATTTGCAAAGTTAACATAAGGGAAAGCATCATATGTCCCTATTTTTAAAACTGCTAAATCTGTTTTTTCGTCATAATTAACTACCGTTGCATCATAAACTTTTTTATTACTAAATTTTACTCTTAATGACTTAGCACCTTCTACTGCATGATAATTTGTAACAACATACCCATCAGATGAAACAACAACACCTGATGCCACACCAGATGTTCCAAAAGTACCAGACTGTTCAACAGTAACAACAGCTGGTTTTAATTCTTTTACTAAATTTGTGATAGTATAACGATCTAAAGCACTACTTTGAAAGCTTATTAAACAAATTGCAATTAATGTTAATAAAGCTTTTCTCATCATAATATACCTTTATCTTTAAAGACTATTTCTATTTTTTAATGCCAAGAATAATGTCCCTGAGTCCATATAATCAAGCCCTGCGCCAACAGGAATTCCTTTTGCTAAGCTTGTAACTTTAACATTATGACATGTTTGTAAACTTTCTGCAATAACATGTGTTGTTGTTTGCCCATCAACACTTGCTGAAACCGCTAAAATAACTTCAGATATGGTATTTTCTTGTACTAATTTAATTAATTTTGTAATTCCTATTTCATCAGGACCTTTGCCTTCTAAGGCATTTAACAGTCCATTCAGAACAAAGTATTTACCGCTAAAACTTTCCGCACTTTCCATTGCCCAAAGCTGACTAACACCTTCTACTACACATAAAATATTTGAATCACGTTCTTCAGATAAGCAAATATCGCATTGATCTGAAGTAGCAATATTCCCACAAACTTGGCATGTTGTAATGTTTTCATCTAATGCCTTTAAACTTTCTACTAAGTTTGCAATTAGAGTTTTATCTTGCAACATATGCAATACAGCTCTTTTAGCAGAAACCCTACCAACCCCTGGTAGCTTTGCTAAAGAGTTAATTGATTTTGTTAATTCTGCAGGAATATTGTTTTTCATAATAATATTTTCTTCAATTAATATTAAATTTGGTGCTATCCGTGCCAAAGCACGGATAATCAATTTACCTTTTTAGATTGCACTAAAAAGGTAAATTGATTCCACCTGTAATCTTCTTCATCTCAGTTTCTGAATAAGTGTTAACCTTATCTTTTGCTTCGTTGAATGCTGCTAAAATCATGTCTTCTAGAGTTTCTTTATCTGCCATTGCTGCATCTGAAATTTCTAGTTTTGTCATAGCACCTTTACCTGAAACAGCTACTGTTACCATATCTGCGATAGTTGATGACATCTCTACTTTTTCAAGATCTTTTTGCATCTTTTCCATGTCTTTTTGCATTTGTTTTGCTTTTTTCATCATTCCCATCATATCGCCCATTCCAACCATGGTATTTTCTCCTTTTTTATCAATTTTGTTGACTTTAAGTTAGTTATTGGTTAAATCTTAAGCATAATATAAGATTTAACTTGTTTATAATTACATAAAATATTATAATATGAAAGAATTTTTTTCAAAAATATAAATTTAATAAGGATTTTAAAATTGGCTACATTAAAAATATTAATGGCTGCGGATGAGAGATTAAAAAAAGTTGCTCAAAAAGTTGAGAAAGTGGACTTATCTGTTCAAAAAATTATGGATGATATGTTAGAAACAATGTATAAAACAAATGGTATTGGACTAGCTGCAACTCAGGTAAACATTCACCAAAGAATAGTTGTTATGGATATTTCATTCGATGAAAACGGTAACGGTAAAAAGCCAATGTACTTTATTAACCCTGAAATTACAAAACGAGGTAAAGAACTTAATGTTTATCAAGAAGGTTGTCTATCTCTACCAAATATTTTTGATGACGTTGAACGCCCTGCTACATGTACAGTTAAAGCACTCGACTATAATGGTAAGGCGTTTACTTTAGAATGTGACGGCCTACTTGCAACATGTATTCAACATGAAGTTGACCACTTAGATGGTATTATTTTTGCAGACCACTTAAGCAGATTAAAAAGAAATAGAATTCTAACAAAACTGCAAAAATGCAAAAAACGTAAAGAATATTCACAAGAAATATTTAATTATTAAAAAGAGTTTTATAATAAATGGAAGCACAAACAAAAATATATAAAGATGTTGTCTGTTTAGAAGTTTCAAGTTCAAACGGACCGAAATGGTGGTATCAGGGAGATAGTATGAGCTATAGCCCTTTTCCCATTTCTGGACTTAAACAAGTTGCACAAGGCACTATAAAACAAGGCAATAGAAAAGTTTTTACAACAGCTATTGATATTTCAGGAACTCCACATGTTGTAGC
>DMEM01000016.1 GCA_003450915.1 Alphaproteobacteria bacterium | reverse complement strand
ATGATGTAAAAGCTGCTATTGGTACTGCTTTTAGATTTTCTTCAGCAGATATGGTTTATTCAATAGATGTTATGAAAAAAATGGGAATAATAGTGCCTAAAGGTAAAACAGTGGGACAGTATGATGTTTTAAGACCATATGTTATCTCAGGTTTAACATATGGTTTTGAAAAATATGCAAAAAATATACTTACTGAAATTTATAATAAACCTTTAAAGCAACTTTCTGATGAAACAAGCATGCGTGCTATTGAAAATTACTTAAAAAAATCAGAAAAAATCTACTTAATGCATAATCAAAATGATTTTATTTTAAAAGAAGGTGATATTAATTATTTTAAGCAAGTTTTTGGCGATAGAGCTTATATCTATCCATATGGTGGACATTGCGGAAATATGGATCATAAAGATAACGTTGCAGTAGTGCAAAAATTATTTAAACTTAAATAAGAGGTAAAGAAGAATGTTTAAATTAAAATATACATTAGTTGCTTTAATGCTTATGATTTCTGCATGTGCCGGAGGACAAAAAAATTTAGCAATTGATGTTGTTAAAAAAGATGAAGTTAAAGAAGTTTACGACCCATTTGAAACTACAAATCGTAGAATTTATAAATTCAACTACTATGTCGATCAATATGTGCTAATACCGGTTACAACAACTTATGAAGAAGTTGCGCCTGAACCTGTTAAAAAAGGAGTTTCAAATTTTTTATCAAATATAGGTGAGATTTCAACATTTATTAACTCTGGTTTGCAATTAAAGCCTGAGGCTACAGGGGTAACAGCAGGTCGTTTTGTTATTAATACAACGCTAGGTATTTTAGGTTTTGTCGATGTCGCTTCTGGTTTTGGCTTGCCTAAATATAAGGAAGATTTTGGTCAAACACTTGCATATTATGGTGCAAATGAAGGCCCTTATTTAATTTTACCTGTTTTGGGCCCATCTAACTTAAGAGATTTAGGTGGTTTAGGGGTAGATACATATACATTTAACCAAATTGATCCTTTAGGCTTTGATGATCATGAAGCAAGAAACTATATTTATAATGCTGTTAAAGGTATTGATGCCCGATCAAAAGTTCCAATTGGTTACTATGAATCAGGCTCTCCTTTTGAGTATGATTTATTAAGACGTTTCTACACTGATAGCAGAAAGATAAAATCAGGCTCTTTTAAAGATAAAGACAATGATTAACTAAAAAAATATCACTTCTAATTTTATAGTAGTGATATTTTTTTATGTTCTTAAAATTTATATGGACAAAGCAATCTTAATCTTGTATTATTGTTCGTATGATTTATACATTTATATTTATGAAAAACTCTCAAACAAATAAACCCCCTGTTACAATAACTATGAGCAAGATAAGCTTTTGGTCAATAGCAGGTATGTTTGTTATGTTTTCAGCAATTATCCTATACTATTTATATATGGTAATTTTACCAGCTAGCTTACATGGTAAAGTTAATGATTTAATTGGAGAAAATAATTCTCTAGTTAAAGAAAATGCAACGTTAAAAATTAAAAATAAAGACTTAGACTTAAGTAATCTGTCATTAAAGGCTTCTGTAGATTTAGAATCTACAAAGGTAGCAGAATTACAAGCACAGGCAAATATTGTAGAAAAAATAAAAAAAGAGTCATTAGATGAAATCGCAAAATATAATCAAAAACTTGTGACTCAAAATAAGCAAATTGAATTTTATAAAGAGCTAATGAGCCCTTCTGTAGAACAAGAATTACAATGCTTTAATATGAATGTTAAATATAGAAAAAAATATGTTGACTACGGTATTAATTTAGTGTTAGATAAGAAGAGTAAAGACGGTAAAAATTATGCGGTTGAATTTAGGCTTCTATCAGGTAAAGACAATGTTGATTTAACAACAAGAATGCCAGAAGAACTAGCACCAGAGACTATAAGAAATATCTCAGTTAAAAATAGTATTCGTTTAACAGGTAAAATTATGCATAATAATAAGCTGAACGGGCTTAAAGTACTAGATGTTAGAGTATTTAATAAATCTAAGAAACTAGTAGCACAATGTTGGAAAGTTTTCTAGGGGAAAAGAAATGTTTTTTAAATCAAAATCAAAAAATCAAGAGTCAACAAGTTGGCAACAAGAAACTGTAAAAAATAGTCATAGTATTATTGCTGATAATTTACATATTGTTGGAGATATTCGTTTTTCAGGAACGTTAAGAATTGATGGTAAAATTGATGGTAAAATTGAACTGATTAAAAAGCAAAAGGGTACATTAATTTTAAGTACAACAGCTCAAATTAATGGTCCAGTTAGCACAACTAATTTAATCTCTAACGGTGTTATTAATGGTAGAGTATATGTTGATGAAAAACTAGAGTGTAGAAATAACTCAAGAATTAACGGTCAAGTTAACTATGGTAGCCTGCATTTAGATTCAGGAGCTATTATTGAAGGTCGTTGTACAAAAAAACCAACTAATACTAAAAAATCATCACCTCGTAAATCATTAGAAGTTGAGGTTTCAAGCTTTTTAAAAACACGTTAAGCAAAATTAAATCACTATTTAATTAATAAAATAGGCTGTATATGATAATATACGGCTTTTTTAGATGTTTATTTACTATTTTGCTATGTTTGTGTTGTTACTTACTAATAAGGCAAAAAAAGGCCCCCACATCCATGTAGGGGCAATGATATTCATTTAGAGATTAAATGCATTGTTATTACGAATGCGCTCTAGTCGAATATCTACTTTATCGTTATTATAATGCTTTGCATTCAAGGGCTTTTTGTTTACCCATGAACTCGAACACTACGTGATTCAGAGTCGAGGTTTCTAAAGCCTCTTTCTCTTCGATTTCTTTTTTGATTTCGATCTCCTTAGCTACAATATCTTTTCGAACCTGTTCAACAGATTCTATTTCGTTGCGAGACTCTTCATACATGTTTTCCAGCATGTTAAAGTAGTCAACAGAATAAATCTCCAATTTCTCAATTTTGATTGAGATTGTTTCGATTTCTTCTTCGCATTTAACGATCACAGATTCTGCATTAGCAAACTGCTTTTCACGAGAGTAAAGCACAGCTCGCATACGAGCAACTTCTAGAGCAAGCTTTTTACTACGCTGAGTAAAGTCTTCTTGATACTGAGCAATGAAAGAGTCAAGCTCTATAATTTCAGTCTCAGAGTATTTATCAGCAATAGCTTTTTGCAGTTGAGCAAGACGCTCTTGCTTTACCTCTAGCTCTTTTTTCGCAGAAGAGTGTTCTTCCCTTGCAATGACAAGAGCACTTTTATTAGCGTTTTTGGTTTTGCAAAGAAATGACTCATGCTCGTAAGCTTTACGGCGTTTCTCCACAAGAGTTTCTAGATTTGAAATATCGCTCTTCAAATTGGCAATTCGCCATTTTGTGTCACGATACTCATAAGTAAGAGCATAAGCTGCATCTTGCTCATGTGAGAGTTTCAGTTCTTTTCGTACTGCTTTGATCAGAGGCTTCATTAATTTACGGTAACGAGGTGCAGCATTGATATGCTGCATTTGCTTGTTAATCGTATCTTCATTTTTCTTGATTTCAGCAACATGCTCACCGAAAAGATCCAGTGGAGCATTGCCAGTTGTTTCGAAGAAAAAGTCGTCTTTAACTTTCTTAATCAAGTTATGCGATTGCATATCTTGAGAGTAAGAGCGTTGAAGATCTTTACGTTTTTCCTTGATTTCAGCTTTTTTAGCAGCAATGCTGTTGACTCGTACACGGTTCAAGATGAACCAGCAGATAACAACAAGAAGAACAAAGATACCTAGACCAACGAAGAAATAAGTTGCCGTGTAGTCCTTAGTTTTCACCAAACGAAGCTCGTCGATCATAAGATCAATTTGCTTAGCCGTTGGTATAGCTGCATTTACAGTTGAAAAATCAACTCCCTCAAGGAAGTTGACGTCTCCAGCGTAGTTAAGTCCCATTTGTGGTAGTGCTTCTTTAATAGAAGAAGCACTTACCTTACGGGCCGAAACAGCATAGAAAATTTTCAGAGATTGAGCTAAGCCATCGTGGTATTTAGCTAGATCTGCTTTTAGATCCAGTAGTCCAAATACACTTGGTTCATAGCTCTTGCCTGTAAGTTCTCCCCAATTCCCTTGGTATGAGTCTTTGTTCAGATGAGTCAGAACAAATTCTTCCACACCATCAGGATAGATGGTAGCTTCAAGAGGCTTGAAGCCATGCTTTTCAGAACCATATAGGGACTGACGCATTGCTTTAAACCTGTACTGAACCTTGTTAAGAGGTTCATTCACTTGGCGAGCACCAACTTGTAGGGTTTGGCGTTGTATGAAGTTATCATTAACCTTAAGCAAAGCCAGATGGCTTGCATCAAGGTTAACTTCAAATGCCTTGATAAGGCTAGCAGCCTTATTTGTTGCATTTGCAGCTGCAGTAGTTTCTGCTGCATTACGCTCCTCAATTGCGTAAGAACCAAAAAGTGTTACAACAACTGCCACAAGGGCAGCAATTCCAGCACGTTTTACAAACATCATTGTGTTAAGTTTCATAATAGCCTCCAAGCTATTCGTAAAATAAAAAAAGGGCTGTTCTTGAAATAAGGTGGGTTATTATAGAATTAAT
>DMEM01000100.1 GCA_003450915.1 Alphaproteobacteria bacterium | reverse complement strand
AAATTAATGCAAAATAAATTACATATATTAAACTGGATAAAATAATGAAAATACTTGCTTTAGAATCATCATGCGATGAAACAGCAACAGCAATTTTAGAATTTGACGAACAGCACAATGCAACTGTTCTAGCAGAATGCGTTTACACACAAGCAAAAGAGCACTTTGATTACGGAGGTGTTGTTCCTGAAATTGCATCACGTGCACATTTAGAGAAATTCGACCAACTGATAGCAAAAACTGTTAAAGATGCTAATATTCAATACTCTGACTTAGATGCAATTGCTGCAACTACAGGTCCTGGATTATTAGGAGGACTTTTAATTGGAACAATGTACGGTAAATCCCTAGCACTAAGTCTAGATATTCCATTTATTCCTGTTAATCACCTAGAAGGACATGCTCTTACAGCAAACCTAACAAATAAAGTTGAATTTCCTTATTTATTATTACTAGCATCTGGCGGGCATTGCCAATTTATTGAAGTAAAAGATTTTGGAGAGTATGAAATTATCGGAGGAACTATTGACGATGCTGTAGGAGAGGCATTTGATAAAGTAGCTAAAATGCTAAAACTAACATTCCCTGGAGGCCCTAAGCTAGAAAAACTAGCTCTAGGTGGAAATCCAAATGCATATAAATTCCCTGAACCACTAAAACACAAAGGTTTAGATTTTTCTTTCTCAGGCTTAAAAACATCAGTTAGAACCGAGATTTTAAAACATGAAGAATTAACAGAGCAACACAGAAAAGACATTGCTGCTAGCTTTCAACAAACTGTTGTTAATTTGGTAATTCATAAAGTAAAAAAAGCATTAAAAGAAACCAATATGAAACGCTTTGTTTTAGCAGGTGGAGTAGCAGCAAATACAATGTTAAGAGCAGAACTTGAGACATTTTGTAAAAAAAATAACACTGAACTAACATTACCTGCAATTAAATGGGCAACAGACAATGCTGTAATGATTGGATACGCTGGTGGAATTAGGTATTTTGACAAGTCTTGCAATAAAGAATCTGAAAACTTAGAAGCAAAACCAACCCCTAGATGGCCTCTGGCTAATTTAAAAAAGGTTGAATTATAATAAAATATAATGTACTATATTTTTATATGTAATTATATAGATAATTTTCAAAGGAAGATAACATGAAAAAAATCATAATCAGTCTAATGACTATTTTAGTAGCAACTTCAGCAATGGCAGAAGTAAATGAAAAAGAAGGCTACGGCACTAGATATTTCCCTGGTATGGAATATTTCCCTAAAGTTCGCCCTGTAGAACACAAAAAAGAAATTGCACCTGATTTTAAACCTGCAAACCTACTACAAGATGCTAGCCAAATTGCAGACATTAGATTTAAACTTATTACAAAAGAAGACCCTGAAGGTAAAAACCTTGAGTGGAGCTTAGACCTACCATTTAGATATGTTTTCTTAACTCGTTTTGCTACAATGAGCAGAGCTGATGATTACACACCTGAAAAAGATATTTGGGGTAGAAGCTATGAAAAATTAGAAATCACTTTTATTAGAGCAGACGGTAAAGTTCTTCCTCCTTACTATTTATACAAAAACACAATTAAAGTTAACAATGCTAAATATGTTGATACATCTAAAGAAATTGAAGACTGGGCATTTTCAACTGTAAGAAACTATAAAGAACTTGCATTTGTAAACAGAGCTTTAAATATTGACAACTACAAAAGATGTGTTGATATTGGTAACTTAGCTCATGAGACATCTCCTGAACAATGTATTTTCCCAGATGGTACTACATTCTTAAATATCAATACAGAAATGAAAAACGATACCATTAGAACATTTAACTTTGATAGCTGCTTTGCTAATAAGAACCCTCTAATTGCAGGCTTCCCTCGTAGATGTGTTGCACCTGGCGGCCATGTTTACACAGAACAACCAAAAGTTAGATAATTTATCAATTCATAAAAAGGCTCTAGTTATAGAGTCTTTTTATTTATATAATAACTATATAATAATTTAACCAATATAATGACACAAAAAGGGTCAATATTCCAGCTCTTAACTCAGCAATCACCAGCCAATATTAAAAAACCAGACCACATCAAACCAGTCACAATTGAAATAATCACCAAAACTCCAAAAAAATCAATTAAATAAACATGACCTCTTGAAATTGTTTACTTGACATCTTATCTTATTTGCTGTATTTATATACATGTTAGTTATAGAAGTTGAATATTTTGACTCTAATATAGAAGGAAAGAAACTATGAAAAGAACTTACCAACCAAGTAATATTCGTCGTAAAAGAGTTCACGGCTTTAGAGCTAGAATGAGAACTGTTGGCGGTAGAGCTGTTATTAGAGCTAGACGTGCTAAAGGCAGAAAATCACTTTCAGCTTAAGCAGAGGTCTTGAAGAATTATGCAATATGATAAACTAAAATCTAGTACATCTTTTGCGCAGCTTCGCAAAAAAGGGAGTAGCTTTGTTGCTCCCGCTTTTGTTGTTCTAACACAACAATCTGATAATTCATCTCAAAAAGTTAAAGTTGGCTTTACAGCCAGTAAAAAAATTGGCAATGCTATCAAGCGTGCTACCGCTAGAAGACGTCTAAGAGCCGCACTTCATGAAATCCCTACAGAAACATTAGACTTTTTTAATGGCTATGAGTTTAATATTATTGCTCGTCATAAAGTTCTAACTGTTGATTTTGAAAAACTAGTATTCTATTTTTCTAAAACTTTAACTAAAATCATAAAAGATTCTCAAAATAATGAAAAAAAACATTAGTATTTTAAGCAAAATTAGTTTAATATTGATACGTGTTTATCAAAAAAGTTTTTCAGCATTAATTGGTCGTAGCTGTAGGTTTGCCCCTACTTGTTCTGACTATGCATTAATTGCTATTAAAAGGTATGGATTTTTCAAAGGTTGGTATTTAGCACTTATTCGTATTGCAAAATGTAACCCTTGGGGACCTCACGGGCATGACCCAGTACCAAAAAACAAAAAACATAAAGAAAATTAACCAAAATAAAAATTAAAGGAACTTAATTGTGGCTAATAATTTAAGAAATAACGCTAAAGATGAAAAACAAGGATCAAATAAGCTAGTAACAGCTTTATTTGTTGCTATTGCACTTTTATTTGCAGTTGACTATTTTGAAGAAAAATACGCACCTGCAGAAGCTCAAGTTATAAAAACAGACCCTCTAGCACCTAGCAAAAATGAAATATTTAATAAAAAAACTCCAAATCTAGCAGATTTAAAACCTATCAACCTACAAACTGAAAAATATAATGTAGAAATTGACCTTATTGGTGGTAAAATTACAAAGCTAGAGCTTTTAGATTTTGTTCAAGAAAAAGGGAAAGAGCCTTTAGTTTCAATCTTTAAGAAAAAATCTGAAGAATCTGAAAATGCAATGCTGTTTGATGCAGGCTGGCTAGCAAACAAATTTAAAACACCTGATGCAAACACTGTATGGGAACTTGCAGGTCAATCTGCAAACTCATTAATGCTAAAAAATATTAATGAAAATCTTACATTCTATAGAACTTTCTTCTTTAATGAAGACAATTTCTTAACGGATATTGAAGATAAGGTTATTAACAACTCAAACTCAGATATTCAAATTGCTCATTTCTCTCAAATCCACCATATTGGAGAAAGAGAAGAT
Source organism: Alphaproteobacteria bacterium (assembly GCA_003450915.1). Taxonomy (GTDB): domain Bacteria; phylum Pseudomonadota; class Alphaproteobacteria; order UBA1280; family UBA12223; genus UBA12223. Next base: position 2,948 of record DMEM01000100.1, on the reverse strand, counting down.
AGACTTGCAAATTCATTTACTAACTATACAGGTCCTGAAGCGATTATTGATGCAGAAAAAGTTCAAGCTGACTATAAAGACCTACAAAAAGGTGACACTTTTGAAAACAGAGGTTCAAATGTTTGGGCTGGTGTTACTAACCAGTACTTCTCTGGTGTTATTATCCCTGACAACTCACACTCTAACACTGTTAAATTTAAGCACACTAAAATTAGTGGTGATAATTACTACACAGCATTAGTTAGAAGTGAGCCAAAATCACTTAAAGCAGGTGAAAATTTAATTGAAAAATTCCAAGTTTATGCTGGCCCTAAATCTACTAAGATTTTAGAAGAGCAAGGTGTTGATGATTCAATTAAACTACCTGCTATGCTAGATTATGGTTGGTTCCACATTATCGCTAAAGCTATTTATGATGCTTTAATGTTTGTTAATAGCTATGTTAACAGCTTAGCAATAAGTATTATTATTATTACAATTGCTTTAAAAACTCTATTATTCCCATTAGCTAATAAATCATATAAATCTATGGCTAAAATGAGAAAAATCCAGCCAGAAATGAAACAACTACAAGAAAAGCATGGTAGTGATAGACAAACTTTAGGCTTAGAAATGATGAATCTGTACAAAAAGCACAATGTTAGCCCTGCTAGTGGTTGCTGGCCAATGCTAATTCAGATTCCTATTTTCTTTTCTATGTATAAAGTGATTTTAATGAGCTTTGAATTCCGCCAAGCTGACCTTGGTTTATGGATTCATGACATGTCTGTTAAAGATCCATTCTTTGTACTACCTATTTTAATGGGTCTATCAATGATTATTCAACAAAGAATGAACCCGCAGCCGTTAGATGAAACTCAAAAAATGGTTATGAATGTTATGCCTATTGCATTTACTGTTCTATTCTTATTCTTCCCTTCAGGACTAGTTCTTTACTGGCTAACAAACAACGTTTTAAGTATTGCACAACAGTATATTATTATGAAAAAACATGGCTAAGCCATAATACTAGGTAAAAAGACCTGCAGTAATCTGCAGGTCTTTTTCTTTCTAAAAGAAATCGTTAACTAATTGCTTGCTTAATAACTTCTAACTCTGTTAGGTTGCTATATTCTGAAGCTATTTGTGAAGACCTTCTTTCAAAATCTTCACATGAATAACTATTATCAAACATATAATAAAGCATTTGAGCTTCTTGTACATTATCAGCTTTAATGCATTTACTTGCATATTGCTTAGGCCAATAATATTCTGAATTAAGAGAGTTTATTATTGTATCAACATACATTTTTGCTGCAAATATATCAGAAAGGCTATATGTCTCACTCAGTACTTTAAGTGCTTCATTGGCAACACAAACAGCACTATCTGAGAGATCAAAACGAGATAAGTTTAAATTTCTACATGGGTATAGTTTTTGTAGTATAAACGTGTTTAGTACTAGCATATGTCCCTCCTAGAATAAATATGCTCTTATTATAATCACATAGTTATGAATAGCTACATTAATTATAAAAACAAAAAGAGACCTCATAAAAATGAAGTCCCCCTTATTTATGTAATAAAGAATCAAACAGCATATTCTATCTGATTCTCTCTACAATATTTTCGATAACTATTTAGTAAAGCCAAACTACTAGCAACACAGTGACCATCTGAATTAATCAGATTTACAAGGTAAGATTTCAATTTGATGTTTTTTGCATTACTTGTTAACCATAAAAAAACAGTAGCAGTAAAGTCAACTTGCTTTGGACCGCTTATCATCCCCTCAGGCCAATTTTGCAAGAATGGAAATGCTTTAATTTCTGGAGATTTTAACTTCCCCACCCCTGCTTTTTTTAGCAATGATAAGATATTTATTACTTCCATTGCTTGTTTTAAATTAAAATTATAGTGTGACATCGGAAGTGCCATATTATATTACTCTTTTATCTATTAACGTTACGATTGGGTTAAACCCGATTATACATAATAGTAAACTATTTGGCAAGAACATAAAAAAAGCCTTATATCAAAATGATATAAGGCAGTTCGCTATTTTTCAGCGCATCTACTGCAGTGGATGCTTACTAGAGGCCTATTTCTTCTGCAATGTATGACCATTCCATAGTAAAATATAGCATTAATAATGCCAAAAGAGCTAAACATGTCAAGATAAGCTGAGAAGGACTATCCTCCGCCTCTTCATGTTCTAACTCAAAGCCATACTTTAGAGCAATAAATAGCCTTTTGGGATCTTCATATTCATTAATATATGGTTTTTTATTATCCCACTGAGCTATCGCCACATTATATGTAGCTTTCTCTAATTCTATTCCATGATCTAAGACCTGTAAAACACCATAACCGATTCGGCAAGGTTGCACAGGCTTATCAAAATATTCCGTTAAAGAACTTTTTATTGCAACATAGTTTTCATTAAGATCTTCTACATTATATTTACTTAAAAGCTGTAGCAGATTCTCTCCACAGAAATAATCTCCATACTCACAAAAACAAGATTCAACTAGTTCTTGCAAATCAGGATAGTCTTTTAAAATAGCATGAAGCATTAAAAAAGTATTTCTACGATTCTCATCTCCTATATTAATATTGCAACGGTCGTTCCTTGAAGCATCAAGCTTAAAAAAACGAATCCACCTTCTCTCATCAATATCGACATAGTCTGAGCTATGATTATTTTTTTCAAAAATTCTAGAAATTGATTCTGTTAGAAATATAATCTGACTAGGCTTATTCCCCGTTAAGACTGCCATATATCCCCCTATTATTATAATAAAAGTAATTCTAGTCAAAAAGACCTAGTTAAATTTTATAATTCAAAGCATTAGACAAAATAATTAACACCTAAAATAGAAAACCAACTTATAATTATTGCTTATAGAAAAATAATTAGCTTTTTGTGCGTTGCACATACTTTTTTTATGGAAATTTAACCTCAAAAG
>DMEM01000134.1 GCA_003450915.1 Alphaproteobacteria bacterium | reverse complement strand
GAAGGGCTTGAAAAAGTAGAATTAGAAATTTCAAACTCTATTAAGTTTACAGTAATTATAGCATTGTTAGTGTTTTTTGTAATGAATAGGCATTATTTACAAGCAGAGCAAAATTACAAAGTAACTAATATTATGAATATTGGTGATTATATTCATAAAAATATACCCTCTGAATCAAAAATTGCAATTATTGATATTAAAAAAACAGGAATGTTTTATAAGTATATTTTAGATTTCAAAAATATCTCTAATCAAGACTTTATTACACTTGATTCTATTAAGTTGCCAGCAGGTATTCAAAATCTATATAATAGTTTAAAATCTAAAAAAATTAGGTATTTAGTGCTGCATGCACCTAATAATTTATTAATAAAAAGTTTTGAGCATAATTTCAATCCAAACTTTACATATTTATACAAAATTGAAAAGGATGGATTTTATTTAATTAAAAAATTTGAAAATAAATTGTATAAAGATACAAATATTGTTATTAAATAACTTGATTTTTAAAAGAAATTATCTTATAATCGCCTAGTTAGGTATAAATTATCAAAAAAGGTATAAAAGAATTATGGCAAGAGTTACTGTTGAAGATTGCACAAAGGTTGTTCCAAACCGTTTCGAACTAGTATTAATAGCGGCACAAAGAGCTAGAGATATTTCAGCTGGTCAAGAAGCTACTATTGAAAGAGAAAACGATAAAAACGCAGTTTTAGCGTTAAGAGAGATCGCTTTAGGTAATGTAGAAATTGAAGATGTTAAAGCAAACATCGTAAGAGGTGTTAACCGTCATGATGTTGAAGTTTCAGAAGATGAAAAGCTTGCATCTCTACAACAGTCTGAAGATGAAGCTGTATCAACAGAACAGGTTGATGGACTTTCATTTACAGAACTAGAGCAAGAAGAAGCTCCTGCTGTTTCTGAAGGTGATGTTTTTGCAGCTGCAGAAGATCTATTTGTTTCAGAAGACTAATACTTACTAAAAGTTTTTTAAGAACCGCCAAATTGGCGGTTTTTTACTGTTTTTAGCCTACCTAAAAATTACTGTCAAATTACCTTGCTTGTGTTCTCAGGTAAAAAATTAGGACACGTGGAATATGTATCTCTTAGATGTTGAATTAATAAAAAATTTATAATTTCGAGATGCTTAACAATAATAATAAGTGGGGGAATGGCTATGTTTAAATCTTATTTAATGTTGGCTGATAAAAGGCTGAAGAGAAATAAAGCTATTGTGTGGGATAAAAAAGAAGATGCAATTAATAACTTGTATCAAGAAGGAGTCGCAATGGCGATGGTATTTTCTGAAGAGGTGTACTTATGTGTTACAGACTTGGATAAAAGCACAGGCACTGCCATCTATCAGATCTCAAAAGATGGAACGATACAGCAGATATCACTAGCATCATAAGTAAGTTTATATAGTCGGCAAAAAGTAACAGTCTTTGTTAAAATGCAAAGGCTGTTTGCTTGGTTATATTCCAAATTTAGGGTGTTGCCTGTTAAAACCTTAGCTTTTTTTATGTTCAAACATTAATCTATCTGCATCTTTTAGCATGTCTTCTAAATTATCGTAGTTTTCTGAAGATACTTGCCCAATTGAAGTTGAGATCTCTAAAGGAATCTCTTGATACTCAACTGGAACCTCAATAGTTTGAGTAATAAGATCTTCTAACTTTTGCTCAATGTTACCAATTTGTAATAGTACAAACTCATCTTCGCCAACTCTAAATACTAAGTTATTAAAGTTTTCAAGTTCATTTAATTTAGCAACTGTTTCAGCTAAAACATGATCCCCAGCTTCATGACCATATTTATCATTAATAGGTTTAAATTTATTTAAGTCTAAATAGTATAAATTAAATAATTCATTTTTCTTAAATAGACTATTAGCAAGGTGGTCTAAATAATATCTATTATGTGCTTTTGTAAGTTTGTCTTTTGTTGCTACATATTGACTAGCAAAATCATTAATTTTTTTCGCTATTTTATTTTCAATTTTAAATTCACCATAGTCATAGTTAACAATATTATCTAAGACAATTCTATCAATTTCAATATCGGTAGATAGTTTTTTGCTATCCGTATTGTAAAGGTTTAATAAGTTAGCTAAGTTTAACTTTACTAAGTCAAAGTCATCTTCTTCTTCAATAAAGTTACCATCTAAATTAGCTAAAGTATCTTGCTTTTCACCACGCTTGATAAAGCTTAAGTCTTTCATAAAGCCAGACATTGCAATAATAATATTACCAATAAAGATAATAGATAGTGCTAAAATACTTTCAGGAGAAAATACTTTCATTTCTAGTATTCCAAAATTAGATAAAATAACCTCTAAGAAGTAAACACCAACAAGTTGTAAACTTGCCATTGCCATTAGGTATTTAGCACCTAATGTTTTACTTACATAAAACTCTAAATACTTATTAAGACTTAATAAAATAATGCCTGAAATAAATGCTAAAACAAAAGTTTCAAAATTTAAAAAGTCCATTATTGTTGGAATATCTTGATGTATTGTTAAATTATAAGAGTTTTGGAATATAGCTAATAATACAAAAGTAGCAGAAACTATAACACTTGTAACGCCCATAACTATGCCAACTATTCTAAGGTCTTCTTTAAAAGTTTTACTTTTCCTATTTGTTTTATGAACCTCTGCAGTTATTTTTTTGCTTGCTTGTAATATATTTTTTACAATAATTAATAAAATAACAAGACCTTTTGTTTCAATTGGAATATCCATTCCGTTTATAACTAACATAAAACCAAAAATTAAAAAACCGGAACCAATCAGTTCTGCTTTGTTTACAGGTTGATTTAAAAATAGTAATGAAATACCTAAGGCAAAAAAGGCAGTTGTTCTAGATAGGGCTGCGGCTTCCGTTGCTGAAATATAAACCATAATCATAATGCCTACAGCAACTGTTATAGTTTCTAGTATGCCATAAATCCATGTGTGTGGTGTTTTTAGTGACTCTTTTGTAAGTTTACCAGGACCTGCTATTACAAGGAGAATAAATGAGCTACTTAACATCATTAAACAAGTAAATGCTAAAATATTAACATCCTCATTTACAGCAACTAATTTATCTACAATTGACGCTAATGGATAAGCAATAAGTCCCATTACTAGAGCATGTATCCAACCAGATTTTAAAAGACTGTTATTCATATTTTTCTCCTTTATCTTAAAATATAAGAAAGAATGCCGACTGTTAATAATAGGCATCCCATAAAGCTAACCATAAAATAATAAGCCTTAACATTATCTACATCTTCTTTTCTTCTTGTTTTTTTGCGATTATTATTTTTAACTTTTATTTTTTTTATTCGTCTATCATCATCAGCTCTTTG
>DMEM01000038.1 GCA_003450915.1 Alphaproteobacteria bacterium | reverse complement strand
CTTTTGAGTTTCTCAGAAGCTTTTTTTATTCAACAAATTAATACAGATCATATCAATCAGTGTTTAGTAATTGAAAACGCTGCTAAGAAAACTCGTTCTAATAGATCAGAAAAAGAACTTTTAGAATTTCTAGAAAACTATTTATGTTTTGGAATTTTTGAAAATGATAAACTTATCGGTTTTGCATTTTTTAGCCGAGCTCTAGATGAAGCCGAATTATTAGATGTCACCATTGCTAAAGATAAGCAGAACGGTGGCATCGGTTCATACTTTCTAGAGCAGAGTTTCCAAACTCTTAAGCAAAAACACTATATTTGCACTATTATCCTTGAAGTTGCTATTAACAATATTTCAGCAATTAAAGCTTATCAAAAGTTTAATTATCAACAAATTGGAGTTAGAAAAAACTACTATCAAAATACCGATGGTTCAAAAACAGATGCCTTAGTTTATAAAATAACATTATAAACTAAAAAAAGCTGCAATGTGGCAGCTTTTTCGATATTTAAACTATCAGCTAACAGTATATTTTTTCATACCAAGCAAGCAAAGATTTACATGCTCTAAAATCATTCCAAAATTTTGAAATAATAGCTAAACATTCCACTACAAATTCTTGATCCAATGTAAATTCTGGACTTTCAACATTAACCCATCTTAAAACTAAATATAAATCATCTGTTGCTATTTGCTGTAGATCATATCCATGATCGAACTTATCTTGCATTAAACTTGCCCAAGCATAAGAAAAATAATAAATAATTTTTTTATTTTCTTTTTCTTATGCATAATACCAAGCTGCATGAGTACAACGTAATTGTTTTAATTTTAGACTATTTAGTTCTTGTTTTATTTTTAACATAGACTTTTCCATGTTTTTAGAATTTAGTTCCATAAACGTAATCCATTATTCTAGGGTCTACTCAATATAATCTTTTATCTTTATTTTTTCAATAATATAAGTTATAATTTTTATATTGTCGAATTATAAGAAAAGGGTCTAAAATGACTAATAAAAATAAAGCAGAAAAATTAAATATCGAACTTGATAATAAAGACTACTTATTACAAGTTTGCGGAGTAAATGATTCAAACTTAAAATTCTTAGAAGAACGTCTAAAAGTACAAATTATTCCAAGAGGTAACACTCTTTCAATTTTGGGAACAACACACGATTCTTATATTGCATACAATGTAATTTATTCAATTTATGAACTATGTGCAACAGGGCTAGATATTTCTGTTGACCATGTCAAATCAGCTTTAAAAATTGAAAAAAACAAAGAAAAATCTCAATCTAAAGATATTCTTAAAGAAAATAAAAATGAGCAAACTTTTAATACTAATAACAAGCTAATTGTTACACCTTTAATTAAAGTTGCACCAAGAACGCCTGCACAAAAAGAATATATTGAAAAATTAAGAAAAAACACTGTTAGTTTTTCTGTTGGACCTGCAGGTACTGGTAAAACTTATTTAGCTACAGCACTAGCAGTTGAAAAACTAATGCGTAAAGAAATAAGTAAAATTGTTCTAACTCGACCAGTTGTTGAAGCAGGTGAAAACTTAGGTTTCTTACCAGGTACTTTAGAAGAAAAAATCGACCCATACTTAAGACCATTTTTTGATGCAATCAATGAAATGATTGGAGCTGAAAAAGTTCAAAAACTAATTGAACAGTCAGTTATTGAAATTGCTCCTTTAGCTTATATGCGTGGTAGAACGATTAAAAATAGTTTTATGCTATTAGATGAAGCTCAAAACACTACAACAATGCAAATGAAAATGTTTTTAACTCGTTTAGGTGAAAATTCACAAATGGTTGTAACAGGAGACCTTTCACAAATCGACTTACCTTATAAGCAAAAATCTGGTTTGCAAGATGCTGTAGATCGTTTAGATAATATCGATGATATTACTATTCTTAAATTCACAGCTAAAGACGTTATTCGTCATGAACTTGTTTCAAAAATTGTTCAAGCATATGAAACAGAAGAAACTAAAGAGGACTAAACTTTTATGAACAAACTAATTTTAATACTAGCAAGTATTTTAATGGTAACAAATGCACATGCAGCCGTATCTAACAAAACAACAGATATGGTTGTTGCTACTGTAAATAAGCAAGCTATAACTTTACAAGAGCTAAAAAATAGAATTACTTTAAGCAAGCTATTAGTAAACAAAAAACTATCTGCTTTAGAATTTAATATTTTAAAAACTCAAGCTATAAAACAGCTGATAGATGAAGAGCTAAAGCGTCAATATGCCGAATCTAAAAATGTTAAAGTTACATCTCGAGATTTAAAAAATGCCATTGCATTCTTAGAAAAGCAACGTAAGTTAAAAAGCGGAGATTTATTAAAAAATATCCCTGAACACTTACACCCTACTGCTGTAGCTCAAATTAAAGACAGTATTTTACAGCAAAAAATTGTTAAACTTGTAATTGCTAAAAAAGTATTTGTTCCAGATTATGAAATTGATAACTTATTAGAAAATGTTCTTAACCAAGCTCATTCTAAAGAATATAAAATATCTCAAATTATAATTAACAACTCAAAAAATAAGCAAGATGATGCTAAAAAAATAACAAGAGTTTATGAACAACTAATTAATGGTGAAGACTTTAAAAACGTTGCTCTAGCATTTTCTGAAGGCTCTAATAAACTAAAGGGCGGCTCTTTAGGTTGGTTTAGCCTAGGAGAGTTAAATCAAAAACTTCAAAAAGAAGTTAAAAAGTTAGCAGCTGAAGAATTCTCAAAACCTATCAGAACTCCAAATGGCTTAGTTATTGTTAGATTAGATGAAGTTAAGATAACAGAAAACATTGATACATCTGAAACGGAAGAAGTTAAATATGTTAGCTTTACAGGTAAAGACATTAATAAAAAAGACTTTAAAAATATTAAATCTATAGCATCTGATGTTAATGGGTATTCAGACTTTAAAAAATTCAAAAAAATAATGACTGTAAAATATAAGCTTGAACAAGTAGATGAAAACAACTGGCTAAGCCTTGA
>DMEM01000077.1 GCA_003450915.1 Alphaproteobacteria bacterium | reverse complement strand
TAACTCTTTATCAAGAATAACACCATCAGTATTAAGTATAATAAGCTTTGTATTCATTTTTTTACTACATACATTAAAAGGAATGGATTGGGTGAGTCAGCATTATAGATAGATAGGCAAATTAATGCAATAAGAAAATATAATAATTAATTAACGCTTTGTATTAATTGAAAAATAAATGATTTAAAAGTTATATTGGTGTATAAATAAGCAAAACCCTAAGAAGTAAATATTTTTGAATAGAATTTATATGTCAGTAATTTGTAAAAATGCTAATGCTATTTAAAATGCTAGAAATACTAGTGTTTAAGATGTCATTAACTAAAAGTAGCGGTGGTGTCAGGTATGTTCTAATGGGGGGGAGATAAGATAACACTAATCAAGCTTACCTTTTCTCCATATTTCTTTATTTATCGAGGGAATATAGAAAAGAGGTAAGTTATTATCTTAACTTAATTTCAAAAAGGCCTATTGGCTTTAACATTAGTGAGAATAATTATGAACAACATAGAAAAAGTAGCAATTCGTAATATTTTTAAAATTAATAATCTTTTGAAAAACGGGGAGTGTATTCGTGCACTCTCAAATAAGGATCCGGTTACGGATCCAAAAATTAAAGAAATGAAAGTCGCAGCTTGCCGCGAACTTTCAAATATGGGGATCCTAGGCGAAGAAATCGCCCAAGACCTCTACCGGCACGGCTTTAATGCCGTGCAAGTAATTTCACGGGTGAATGCCCGTGAGATGGCAAAAAACTGGATACAGCAGGGGATCACTCCTGAGGTTTTGGATGGAGATCATGGAATATCCGAGTACCACTGGCATAGAAGTCCTTACTGGACTTGCTTTGTAGGGAGGAAAGAATGTTTCTTTCCTCATCTTTTCGATGAGCTTCAGAAGCTCGGGTACCAGGTATACTCTGGTCCAGAGGGGGATGATTTAAAAATAGTACCTTTCGGGGAGCACAATTACAGGGATTACCCGTGGGAGATTCACTACGAATCTCTGGCCGAGCAATTTGCGGCGTAAGATTGAGGAGAGATGTTTATCATCTCTCCTTTCTTTTTGTATAGCATTATAACTTGCTTAATCATTCTGTTTTTTATATTATAATTTGATTTTAAGACTGGACATGACTCTTCAATGTCATGCCATGCTACGACATGGCACACCTACGGTAAACTTGGTATTTCTGGCGGAGATCCCAAATCAAGTTTGGGATGACTAAGAGTAAATAGCATCCAACCTTTAACTCAAATTATACTAAAGACATAAAAAAACATCCCAACCTAAGTTGGGATGTTTTTTATAAAATGTACTTGGAAGTACTTAAGTTAAGCTTAAATTAAGCAATAACGTCAGCAACAACACCAGCACCAACAGTTCTACCACCTTCACGGATAGCAAATCTTAGACCTTTGTCCATAGCGATTGGAGCGATTAATTCAACTTCCATGTTCACGTTATCACCAGGCATAACCATTTCTGTACCTTCTGGTAATTGGATAGCACCTGTTACGTCAGTTGTTCTGAAGTAGAACTGTGGACGGTAGTTAGCGAAGAAAGGAGTGTGTCTACCACCTTCATCTTTAGAAAGAACATATGTTTCAGCGATGAATTTAGTGTGTGGAGTAATTGAACCAGGTTTAGCAACAACTTGACCTCTTTCAACGTCATCTCTTTTAAGACCACGTAGTAGTAGACCAACGTTATCACCAGCCATACCTTGGTCAAGAAGTTTTCTGAACATTTCAACACCAGTACATGTTGTTGATTGTGTATCTCTGATACCAATGATTTCAATTGTTTCACCAACGTTTACAACACCAGTTTCAATTCTACCTGTTACAACTGTACCACGACCTGAAATTGAGAATACGTCTTCAACAGGCATTAGGAATTCTTTATCCATATCACGAGCTGCTTGAGGAATGTTTGCATCAACTGCATCCATTAGTTCCATAACTGCTTGCTTACCTAGTTTAGTATCTTTACCTTCTAGAGCTTCAAGAGCTGAACCTTTAACAACAGTGATGTTATCGCCATCGAAGTTGTACTCTGAAAGAAGTTCTCTAACTTCCATTTCAACTAGTTCTAGTAGTTCTTCATCATCAACCATGTCGCATTTGTTTAAGAATACAACTAGAGCTGGAACACCAACCTGTCTAGCAAGTAGGATGTGTTCACGTGTTTGAGGCATAGGGCCGTCTGTAGCTGATACTACTAAGATAGCACCATCCATTTGAGCTGCACCTGTAATCATGTTTTTAACGTAGTCAGCGTGTCCTGGGCAGTCAACGTGAGCATAGTGTCTTGCTTCTGTTTCGTACTCGATGTGTGCTGTGTTAATTGTGATTCCTCTTTCTCTTTCTTCTGGAGCTGAGTCAATGTTTGCGAAATCTTGAGCTTCACCGCCTTGAATATCAGCTAGAGTTCTTGAGATAGCTGCTGTAAGAGTTGTTTTACCGTGGTCAACGTGTCCGATTGTACCAATATTACAATGCGGTTTACTACGATCAAATTTTTCTTTTGCCATTATATATATACCTTATTTTACTTTTTTAAATAAATGTTAGCTTACAAACTAACTTTCCAAAATTACAATACCACTTACAATTTTTCCCCTAAGGGCTTTTTTGTAGTTTATAGGATAACAATTTTTTTGGAATTTTCAAGGCTTTTTTTACATTTTTTTTACTAAAAGTACTAATTGTTGCTTTTATGTATATGTTTTAGATATTTAAGATACAGTTTTTTGTAGAAAAATTAAATAAAAATATAACTTAACAACTGTCAGTGGTAATTTAAAGCTAGCTTTTATAAAAAAGTACAGAGGTATAACTTTTATTGATTGATCGATGAATCAAACAGTTAACAAATTTAGAACTAAGTTTTGGTTTGTCATTTTTTAAGAGGGCAGAATTATGTCTTATGATTTTTCTGATGTAGTGAAGAGTGTGGCCTATCGCTATGCTCTGTTAAAAGACATAGGTATCTTCGCAGTGTTTTTGGCTGTGTTGGTATTTTGCATTTTTCTAGTTTGGGAAAGTAATGGTATTCCTGTTACATATATGATCAAATTGAGCTTTGCAGGTACCGGTATTTCAGGTGTTATTTCTATCATTATTGGAAAATTAGGGTTTATGGCCTATGAATAGCGAAAATTGAAAAAGAGGACATTTTGTTCTCTTTTTTATTGAAAAATAAATAAAAAGGTATTATATATTGTTTTGAAATACACATTTTTTACTATCTTTTTGGAATATTTGTTATATGCTTAATGGTTATTATTGCCAGTATTATGCAAGTTATGTAATGGCAGGTTTGTCATTAGTGGTCGTTCTGGTTAGTTCTTATTTAACCATTAATAAGTCGTTAGGACAGAGCCTATATTTATTTATGGCATCTGATGTTGCGTGTTTAGGGGTTTGGTTAGTATGTCTTCTAGAAATTAAGAAAAAATTTTATAAACTATCGTCGTACATATCAGGATTAATCTTGATGATTTGTACGGCTATTATTTTGCTGCTTTTTTGAATTAGGGATTTATTTATGACAGATTCTATTTTGCATTATAATGTTGTTTTACACTATGCATTGGGTAATGAACTAGAGTTGTTTGTTTGTAAAGAAAAATTAATGTACGGGAATAAGGTTGTTTTACATGCTGTAACATCGATTTCTCCAGAGTCTACATATAATAAGGGATCTAGATTTAAGGTTTTTTATGGAGATGGGGCTTCAACTACATTTGAAGGACATAGAACTAATAAGTATACAATTGAAAAAGTTGCCGATCTGATTGCTTTTGCGACTCATTGTAAACAAAAAGAGATTTTCTTCACTGATGATAGTCTTTTTTGTAACGGTCATCGGTATCATATAGCAGATGTTTTGATCTTCTGTGCAAAAGAGGACTTGCCTGTTAGCTTAGTGGGTAATAGCATTAAGCTGTTATTTGATAACTATATTAGGCAAGAAGCTCAAGAGCAAGTTTTTGAGGTTGCCTTATAAGCGAAATTTAGAATAAAGAAAAGGAGCTGTTAGTAATTAACAGCTCTTTTTTTATTTGAATATATTTTCAAATTCTTCTATTAAAATATTTTCAATATCTTTATTCTTTAGGTTTTTATCTAAGATATTAGAAATTGATGTAACTCCATGAGTTTTAATGCCACATGGGATAATACCATTGAACTTTTCTAAGTCTGGATTAACATTTAAGGCAATTCCATGAAAAGTTACCCATTTACGAACTCTAATACCGATTGCTGCTATTTTTTTTATAGATCCATTTGTATCTTTAACCCATACTCCAACATCATCAGTAGTAAATGCGTCGATATCAACACGAGCTAGAGTATTAATGATCCATTTTTCTAAATCTTCGATATATTTTTTTAAGTCTTTTTCTCTATTATTTAAATTAAGAATAGGGTAGGCAACAATTTGTCCAGGTCCATGATATGTGATTTGACCACCTCGCCCTGTTTTTACTAATGGAATATTTTTGTTAAAATAGTCGGTTTCAATATTAGCTGATGTTCCTGCTGTATAAACATCATCAAGCTCATTGATGAATAGTTTTTCATTTTCACCATTAATAACATCAAGTAAAGCTTGTTCTTGCTTTTCTTGAACTTTTAGATATTCTGTTTTTAAGTTGATATATTCAAAATTAGCCATGTAAAAATCCAAACGGTAAGTAACCCATATTTAATAGGTAAATATTATATAAGCAATAAGCTGCAAAGCTAACCCAACCAATAATCCAAACACCTTCAGGAATTAGAGTTATTTTAAATAAATCTGCACCATCGCCAATATCTTTACCATCAATTAAGTTTAGAGGAGATTTAATAGCGCTTAAACAAACATAAATTCCAATAAATTTTAAGTATAAAGATGTGTATTGGTAAAGTTCATGTTTTAATGGAAAGTAAAAAATAGTAATAATCATAAGCATGCATAATAATGTTGTGATACTTCTAACCCACATTAAAATAACGAATATAAACATTATTAACATAGAGTATAAAAATGTTTCAGCCTGATTAGTTTGTAGTTGCACTGCTATATAATATATAAGGTAACCAAAACATGCAGCCCCTAAGTAGCCTGATACCAAAATTAAATGTCTAGATCCTCCAGATGTTGTGCAAACACCAGACCCGTCAATATTTATTTTAATATCATGTATTTTTCCAAATGTTACAATTGCAGCTAAGCCATGGCTAAATTCATGGAAAAAGGTCTCTATAATTTTTAGAGGTGTATTTATTACAGGAACAAATGTTAAAGCAATTGCTACAGCTACTAATGTTAAAAATTCTATCATATATCTTGCTTAAATTTTGTTGATTTTTACAAATTTTAGCTTATCTAGGCAAAAAAAGTCAATAAAAAACAAAAAAATCCCTTTACAAACGATTACAAAAGTATTATAACTTGGTTAGCCGAAAATATTATTTGGGCGACTTTTCTATCCGAATTGAGCTCTAGTATATAATAGATTATGGCTAAAGAAATCAAAATCAAAATCAAAATTTAAGGAATTAAATAAGATGGCAAAAAAAGTAATCGGTATGATTAAACTGCAAGTGCCTGCTGGCGCTGCAAATCCAAGCCCACCGGTTGGTCCAGCATTGGGTCAAAAAGGCTTAAACATTATGGAATTCTGTAAAGCATTCAACGCTAAAACACAAGATATGGAAAAAAATACTCCAGTTCCTGTTATTATTACAGCTTACAATGACAGATCATTCACATTCGTAACAAAAACACCACCTGCAAGTTACTACGTTAAAAAGGCTTTAGGTCTTAAAAAAGGTAACTCTTTAACAGGTCGTGGTACATTTGTTGGTGAAATCAACAAATCACAACTAGAAACAATCGCAGAAGCTAAAATGCAAGACCTAAACGCAGGTTCATTAGAAGCAGCTGTTGAAATTATTGCTGGTAGCGCTCGTTCAATGGGTGTTAAAGTAATTAAAGACTAATTATATTTAATAGAGAGATTTATAAAAATGGTAAACAAGACGAAATACCACAAAGCAATCGAAGGTAAAGTTGATGCAACTAAAACTTACGAGCTTGTGGAAGGCATTAATTTAGTTGTAGAATTAGCTAAAGCTAAATTTGATGAATCAGTAGAGGTAGCTCTAAACCTAGGTGTCGACCCTCGTCACGCAGACCAACAAATCAGAGGCACAGTAGCATTACCACATGGTACAGGTAAAACAGTTAAAGTAGCTGTTTTCGCTAAAGGTGACCTTGCAGCAGCAGCTACAGAAGCTGGTGCAGACGTTGTTGGTTATGATGACTTAGTACAAAAAGTACAAAAAGGTTTCTTAGATTTTGATAGAGTTGTTGCAGCACCAGACTGCATGGCTGAACTAGGTAAAGTAGCTAGAATTTTAGGTCCTAAAGGTTTAATGCCTAACCCTAAACTAGGTACAGTTACAACAGATGTTGCTAAAGCTGTTAAAGATATTAAAGAGCAAGAAGTCTACATGGGCGAAATGCCTTTGATGACTGATAACGGTACATTCGTTGTCAACGGTACTGAGCGTGTAATCGTTTCTCAGTTACACCGCTCTCCTGGTGTGTTCTTTGATCATGATAAAGGCAAGACCCACTCATCTGGTAAGTTGCTGTATTCAGCGCGTGTTATTCCTTACCGTGGTTCTTGGTTGGATTTCGAATTTGATCCAAAAGATAGTCTGTTCGTACGTATTGACCGTCGCCGTAAGCTGCCAGCAACGATTTTGCTGCGTGCTCTTGGTTATCAAGCTGAAGAAATTCTAGATATTTTCTTTGAGAATACTGCTTGGACCCTCGGCGAAGACGTAATCAAAATGCATTTGATTGCCGACCGTCTACGTGGTGAGACGCTGTCTTTTGAAGTAAAAGACCCTGAAGGCAATGTTATTGTTGAGCCGGGTCGTCGTATTACTCCGCGTCATATTCGCCAAATGGCGAAAGTTGGCATGGAGCAGCTAGAAGTACCGCTTGAGTACTTGGCTGGTAAGGCTATTGCGCGCGATGTGATTGACCCGTCTACGGGTGAATTGATCTGCGGTTGTAATGCGGAAATTACAGAAGAACTAGTTGAACAGCTTCGCGCTGCTAATATCACTGAGTTCGAAACTCTGTATACAAATGAATTGGATTGCGGTCCGTTTATTTCTGATACGCTGCGTAATGACCCTACACGCAACCAGTTAGAAGCATTGGTAGAGATCTACCGTATGATGCGTCCT
>DMEM01000192.1 GCA_003450915.1 Alphaproteobacteria bacterium | reverse complement strand
GCAATTTACACAATGGCGTGATTCTTAAAAGATTCTAAGTTTGACTATAAGTCTAAAGACCATTCAAATGTTTTATTAGAAAAAATAGACAGTATGTTGCAAGGTGAATATAATTATCAATGTAGTAGTTGCGGTTATCATACTAAGCACGAGTTTTGGCATTGTCCTCAGTGTCAACAATGGGATACTGTAGATAGAATTAGTCGTTAATAAATTAAGAAATTAAAAGGGAACTTCAATATGAGTTGGCTTAAAGAAATAGTAAGACCTAAAATCGTAACTAAAGAAAAAAAAGACATTCCTAGCAGCTTATGGATTAAATGTGACAGCTGTAAAGATATGCTTTATTATCAAGATGTAGAAGAAAACCTAAATGTTTGTCCTTCTTGTGGTTATCATTTAAAGGTTTCTTTTGATTTTAGAAAAGAGTATCTTTTTGATAAAGGTTCAATTGAATTCTTACCAGAGCCTCAAGTTAAAAAAGATCCTTTAGACTTTAAAGATATTAAAAAATATACAGCAAGACTGCAAGAAGCTAAGTCAAAAACAAAGTTAACAGATGCTATAAAGACTTTTACTGCAAGAATTAATGATCAAGACATTGTGGTTTGTAATATGGACTTTAGTTTTATGGCTGGTTCAATGGGTGCATTTGTTGGACAATCTATTATTGATGCATGCGATAAAGCAATAGAAAAAGGGTTACCTTTAATGATTATTACAGCATCAGGAGGGGCTAGAATGCAAGAAGGTATTTTATCTTTAATGCAAATGGCTAGAACAACAGTAGCTGTTGAAAAACTAAAAGAGCATAAGTTGCCATTTTTAATTATGTTGACAAACCCAACAACAGGTGGTGTTACCGCATCATTTGCGATGCTTGGTGATATTACAATGGCTGAACCTGGTGCTTTAATTGGCTTTGCAGGTAAAAGAGTTATTGAACAGACCATTGGAGAAAAACTACCAGATGGTTTCCAATCTGCAGAATACCTAGAAGAAAAAGGTATGATTGATGTTATTGTACCAAGACAAGAGCAAAAACAAATAATAGCAAATCTTATTACTATGTTAATGAATAAGTAAAAGCTAAAAGGAGTTATTTATGACTGAAACAGTAATTAGTATTAAAACTGAAAAAACACCTAACCCAAATACTTTAAAATATAACTTTAATAGAGTTATTTTACCTAATGGATCTGCTGAATTTTTAAATGCTGAAGCCGCTGCGACTAAATCTCCATTAGCGTCAAGAGTTTTTGAGATTGAAGGTGTTGAAAGAGTTTTTGTTGGAACAGATTTTATTGCAATTAGCAAAAAAGATGATATTGAATGGTCTGAAATTAATGGCTATTTAGCTCCAAAATTAGAAGAATTCTTCGAATCTGGGGATAGTGCAGTTGCATCAGATGGGCAAGAAAAATTTGAGTTAAATCTTGATGATATGACAGATGAAGAGAAGCAAACCGTAGAAGAAATTCAAAAGATTATTGAAGATAAAGTTAAGCCGGCGGTAGCTCAAGATGGGGGCGATATCGTGCTTGCTGGTTATAAAAATAAAGTAGTATATGTTAAAATGCTAGGTGCATGTTCTGGCTGTCCTAGTGCAGGGGCAACATTAAAAGACGGTGTTGAAAACATGCTTAAATATTTCTTAGCAGATAAAGTAGATAAAGTAGTGGAAGTGCAGGAGTAGAAAATGATTGAACAAGAAGTAACACAAAAAGTATGTAATATGATTGCAGGGTGTACTGTTGATATGGATGCTTTAGATGATTGGGGTATTGATGATTTACATATTCTTAAGAAAATATCGGATCAGTATCATATGGGGTGGTTACATAACGTTATGGCAAGGATTACACCTTTAACATTAGATAGATTAGACGAGTACTTGTTAATGGCTGATTTATTTGTTTCGACAAAAGAAGAAGCTAGTCATGTTCTTGATAGATTTGATTCTGATCTAGAGCTATTTTGTTCAGTTGCAGGAGTTAAGGTTACAAAACACATGACTGCTGCTACAGTTTCAGAAGAATTAGAAGCTCACGTTTCATTATATATGGAAATTGAAAAGATTTTTGCTAATAAATTCAAGTTTATGGAATTAAGAGATCCTATTAAACAAATTACAAATACTCCAATTACTGAAGAATATAGTAATGAATTTATTAAAAACTTTATGGATGTTAAATTTAATAGAGTTTAGTTCTTACTTAAAAAACAAAAAACCTCAGTGGTAAAACTGAGGTTTTATTATTTGTTAGAAACATTATATTATCGCTATTAGTTAAATAATTCATTCTGCAGAGGTGTGTCAACTTTATTTAAATTAATCATATTCAAGTCCTCCTACATCACAGTAATATTTGTATCTAGCAATAACCGTTTGAGAAATTAATTCGTTTGCTGCTTTAGGATCTTTAATCCAAATTTTTTTTAGACTTTTTTCATTTTTTACAAACCAGCTACTTAATACTAAATACTCGATTAATTCGTCAGAGTGATCTCCCTTTATGGCGTTAGCAATTTTTTCATCGGAATAGTTTAAATTAGCGAGGCCATACATAATACTTCTAGTATGATTCCACTGCAAAAAAGCTTTGATATAAGGTATAAGTTTTAAAATTAGTTGGAATGAAATATATACAAAAGCTATTAATATAATAGATAGTAGATATATTTCGTACTCGGTTAAGGATAACATAGGCACACGCTCCTTCACAAAGAATAAAAAAGGAAATAAGGACTATTAAATTATAGCCCTTATTGAATAGTGATTCAAGTTTTTATATTAAAACTCAATAGTGTTAAACTCTAAACCTTCTTTTTCATACT
>DMEM01000070.1 GCA_003450915.1 Alphaproteobacteria bacterium | reverse complement strand
ACCTGCACTACCTACAGCAGTAGCGTACCCTTGCAGTGGTTTTGCTCTAAGCTCAGCGGTTGAGGCTGCTGAAGTTGGCATTTTAGAACCAATTTTAGTTGGTCCAAAAAAAGAAATGCTAAAAATTGCAGCTGACGAAAACTTAGATATTTCTAAGTATGAAATTATTGACATCGAGCATGCTCATGATGCTGCATTTAAAGCAGTTGAATTAGTTAGAACAGGCAAAGCTAAGTCATTAATGAAAGGCTCATTACACACAGACGAGCTACTTTCTGCAGTTTTAAAAAGAGATACAGGCTTAAGAACAGATAGAGCCATTACTCACGTATTTTTAATGTCAGTACCTAGTTACCCTCACATGTTCTTTGTAACAGATGCTGCAGTTAACATTGCACCAGACTTAAAAACAAAAGCAGATATTTGCCAAAATGCTATTGACTTAATGAAGTTATTTACCAATAAAGATCCTAAAGTTGCGATTCTTTCTGCTGTAGAAACTGTTAATTCAAAAATTCAATCAACATTAGATGCTGCGGCTTTATGTAAAATGGCTGACAGAGGTCAAATCACTGGTGGTATTTTAGACGGTCCTCTTGCATTTGACAACGCTATTAGTTTAGAAGCTGCTAAAATTAAGGGTATTGACTCGCCAGTTGCTGGTGACGCTGATATTCTATTAGCACCAGATTTAGAATCAGGTAATATTTTAGCAAAGCAATTAATTCACTTATCAAACGCTGCTACAGCTGGTATTATTTTAGGTGCGAAAGTTCCTGTTATCTTAACAAGCCGAGCAGATAATGTTGATTCAAGAATTGCATCATGTGCAGTAGCTGCTGTAACAATGCACTTTAAAGAGAACAAACAACTTGAATCTATGAAGTAAAATATAATATTAATAAAACAGGCTAATTTTTATTAGCCTGTTTTTTACTAGAAGAGAATATAACAATGAATAATAATTCTTTACAATTTTCAGAAGCTGAAAACGCAAGAAAAAAACTATTAAAAGTTTTTTTTATAAAGTTAATTTTTTGCTGTATTGCAATTCCATTTTTTGCTTATACTATATTATACTGTAGAAATAATGAAAGTACTTTAGTTACGATGATCAATTATTATTGTTCCTTAGAACATCTAAAGACTTAGTTAACCCTGCCAGTTTATTCCAACCAATTGATAAAAATGTAGAAAAAAATGATATGGATACCGCGTTAAAAATGATTCATAAAATTATTGACATATTACAAAAACAGTCTCGTAAATCACTAATTTAAATAATATCATTATTAATTTATTGTTTTTTGTTAATTTTTTTGTTAGAGTTATAAAATATTTTACTAAAACAATATATATTATAAATATTATAAATTAAGGATATGAAATTAATGAAAAACGCTATTTTAGTATTAAACGCTGGTTCTTCTAGCATGAAGTTCCAAGTATTTTTACAAGGTGACGAATTAACATCAATCTACTCAGGTCTAGCAGAAAGACTAAAAGAAGATGCTCCGTATGTTAAAATAAAAAACAAAGACGGTGACGTTGTTTTAAAAGAAGATCTTGCTGCTAAAGCAGGTCATGGTGACGCATTACACCTAATCATCGACACATTAGAAGCAGAACTAGCTAAAGAAGAAGTTAAACTAGTTTATGTTGGTCACAGATTTGTTCATGGTGGAGATAAATACGTTGCTCCTGTTCAAATAACAGCAGAAGTTATTGAAGGCCTAAAAGAAACTATTCCTTTAGCTCCATTACATAACCCTCACCACATTACAGGTATTGAGTATATTGCTAACAACTATCCTACTTTAAAACAAGTAGCTTGCTTTGATACAGCATTCCATGCTACAAACCCTGAATCAATCAGAACATTTGCACTACCTAGAAAATTCTGGGATATGGGTATTAAAAGATATGGCTTCCACGGTTTATCATACGAGTATATTGCTCACAAAATGCAAGAAGTTGCTCCATTAGCACGTAAAACTGTTGTATGTCACCTAGGTAACGGTGCTTCAATGTGTGCTATTGATAACGGCAAGTCAATTGCTTCAACAATGGGCTTCACAGCTTTAGACGGCCTACCAATGGGTACAAGATGTGGTAACATTGATGCTTCAGTTGCTCTATACATGATCGACAAGTTAGGCATGACTTCAGCTGAAGTTAACGACGTATTCAACAAGCAATCTGGTGTTCTAGGCCTATCAGGTATTTCAAACGATTTAAGAGACGTTGAAGAATCTGACGAGCCTTTAGCTAAACTAGCTATGGAATACTACACAATGTCAATCGCTCGTAAAGTTGGTGACTTAGCTTCAGCAATGGGTGGTTTAGACTCAATCGTATTTACAGCTGGTGGCGGTGAAAACTCATCACTAGTTAGAAAAATGGTTTCAGAGAAACTTGCATGGTTAGGTGCTGAACTTGATCTAGAGAAAAACGACTGCCGTGGCGTAGTTAGACAAATCTCTACTCACACATCTAAACTAGCTCTATACATCATTCCTACAAATGAAGAGCTAATGATTGCACAAAGCACAGAATCATTACTAGAAGCTTAATTGCATCTATACATATTTTTAAGAAAAGCTGCCTGAAAAAGGTGGCTTTTTTTAGGTCTAAAAAGATTCTTTATTATTTTTATCTTTTCATCTTGATTTTAAGAAGAAGAAGGTATATATATAAAGTGCTACATCAACGTTCCGTTCTTTAATAACATAACGACATTGAGGTGAAATTATGACTGGTATTACATTTATCGTAACCATTGCTGTAATCTT
>DMEM01000102.1 GCA_003450915.1 Alphaproteobacteria bacterium | reverse complement strand
AATAATGTCTGAACTATTAGAGGCTTAGTTTTGACAGAGAGTTTACTTTATTTTAGTTTGAAGTGTATAAGCTATACATAAAATACTAAAATAAGGTAAAGAGTCAAACAAAACTAACCCTCTCTGTGGTATGGATGCCCACTATTAAATGTAATTATCCTGTAAAGCTGCTCTGCTAAAATTGGTCTAACTAACATGTGAGGTAATGTCATTTCTGAAAGAGCTAATACTAAATTTGCCTTTTCCCTAATTTCAGGATGCAACCCTTCAGCACCACCAATTACTAATGTATAGTTTGAAAATCCCTCTAAGCTTTTTTGTGCTATTAAATTAGCAAACTTAGATGTTTTATATTGCTTACCTCGCTCATCTAAAGCAATTAAAAATGATGAATTTGGAACCTTTGCTAAAATAGACTCTTTTTCTTGAGACTTTATTTCATCTGCTGAACCTTTACCATGATTAAGCTCAACTAAATTAATTTTAGCTGAAAACGGCTTAAAGCGTTTTGCATAATCATCATAAATAGCATTGATGTTTTTATCTTTACATTTTCCTATACAAATAATATTAAACTGCATGACCTAAGCTGTTTGCTCCATATCGCCCCATAGTCTTTCAAGACCATAAAACCCTCTTGATTCTTCAGAAAAAATATGAATAACCATATCGCCACAATCAACCAAAACCCAAATATCCGAGTTTATACCTTCAACTGTGTACTCTATTTTAGAGTCTTTTAGTTTTTCTGCTAATTTTGTTGCTATTGCTTGCATATGAACATTTGATGTTCCATTAACGATAACTAAAGCATCTGCCATTAAACCTTTACCTTCAAAGTTTAATACGTTAACATTTATAGCCTTTGATTCTTCTAACCCAGCAATAGTAGTTTCTACTCTACTAGCTAATTCTTGTGAATTAAACTGTTGCATAATTTTACCTTATTTTGTTTATATTTTATAATATGTCGATTTATTAATTATTCTAGCAAATTATAAAAAAAAAGCTAGACCTTTTTTTAATTATTGTATAAAATAAATTTATTAACCTGTCTAGTTATCTACTACTCATAAAAAACCAAGGGAAAAAATAATGTTGAAATTAAAAAAACTATTAGTAGTTCTTTCTTTATTCGTGGGCTTAACACAAGTTGCAAATGCAAAACCACTATCGTCAGAAATCTTAGGAAAACTTGATGTTTTCACTGAAGTATTTGAAAGAGTGCGCTTAAATTATGTTGAAGAACTTTCTGGTTCTGAAATTATGGACAAGGCTATTTCTGGTATGCTTTCAGGGCTTGATCCTCACTCAAGCTACTTACCTCCAAAATCATTCAAATCAATGCAAGAGCAAACTTCTGGTGAGTTTGGTGGCTTAGGCATTACTGTTTCTTGGGATAAAGGCGTAGTAAAAGTTATTTCTCCAATTGATGATACTCCGGCTGCTAAGGCTGGCATTCAATCAGGTGACTACATTATTAAAATTGATGGAGAAGATGTTGAAGGTTCAAGCTTAAGCAAAGCTGTTGATAAAATGAGAGGCAAAGTAGGCTCAAAAATTACTATTACTATTTTAAGAGAAGGCGAAAAACCATTTGAGAAAACTCTAACTAGAGAAAAAATAAAAACGCCTGCTGTAAAAAGTTCTCTACAAGAACAAGGTATTGGCTATGTAAGAGTAACAACATTTAACCAAACTGTTGAAGATAACGTTCTTAAAGCATTAACAGATTTAAAAAAAGAAAACAAAGATAAAGAACTTTCTGGTTTAGTTTTAGACCTTAGAAATAACCCTGGTGGTTTACTAGAACAAGCTGTTAGATTATCTGATCTATTTTTAGATCAAGGTGATATTGTTTCAACAAAAGGTAGAAACGAACTACAAAATCAAGTGTTTAAAGCGACTGACGGTGACGTATTAGATGGTAAGCCAATTGTTGTTCTAATTAACGGTGGTTCAGCTTCAGCTTCTGAAATTGTAACAGCAGCATTAAAAGATCACAACCGAGCTTTAGTAATGGGTACTAAAACGTTTGGTAAGGGCTCAGTACAAACTGTTATTCCTTTATCACAAGGTGCAGGTATGAAGCTAACAACTGCTTTATACTACACTCCAAACAATGAAACTATCCAAGCTAAGGGGGTTGCTCCTGATATTATAGTTAAACAAGCAAAACTTGAAGAATTTAACCCTAATATTCAGTTTTCTGAAAGTACGCTAAACGGTCATCTTGAAAACAAAAAAGATAAGTCTGATAAAAAAGATGATAAAAAAACAACACAGAAAAAAAATAACGGTAAAGATGATAAAAAAGACTACCAATTGCTAAGAGCTGTTGATACAATAAAAGCATTAGCACTATGGAACCAAAAATAGGAATTTAAATTATATATGAACTTTGACTTTGAAAAAAAATCATTATTCGTTGGTATTGCTGCAGGATTCTCTGTGGCAATACTTGTTTTAGCACTAGTATTTTTAGTGTTTAAAAACCAACAACTATCAACAACCAATCAAAACCTAAGTAAACAACTTGAAATGAAAAAAATTACTGACATTCCAATTAAAAAAGCAGTAGTTGAAGATATTAAAGCAGTTGAAGAGACTACTCATGTTTATGAAGAATTTCCTAAGCATGATGAAGTTAATACTGAAGAGACTCAAAAAACAACAGAAGTTGTAACCGCAGAGCCTGCAATAGTAGTTGATGAAAATGCTCCTATGTATGTAAAAAACAAGCAACCAATTACAATTGATCCAAATAAAAAGCTTATTGCTATTATAATTGACGATGTTGGTGTTCATGTTAAAAACTCAAAATACTCAGCTGAAAAACTACCTAAGGAAATGACATTTTCATACCTTCCTTATGGTAGAGCGACTCAAGAACTAATTAAACAAGAAACAGCTAAAACACGTGAGGCATTGCTACACTTACCTACAGAACCAATTAGCTCAATTGATCCAGGGCCTGATGCCTTATATGCTAAAATGACAACTAAGCAAATTCAAGATGTGACAAATAAAAACCTAGAACAGGTTGCCCCATATATTGTTGGAGCAAATAATCACATGGGTTCTAAATTTACAGCAAGCTTTGAAGGAATGAAACCTGTTTTAGAAATCATGGATAAAAATAAATTATTCTTTATCGATAGTTTTACTACAGCTAAAACAAAAGTAAAAGAAGCTAGAGATGCCGTAGCACCTAACTTACCATTACTAACAAGAAACATCTTCTTAGATCATAAAAGAACAAATGAGTTTATTACATCTCAACTAGCTAAAACAGAAAAAATTGCTGATAAAAAAGGATACGCAATTGCTATTGGGCACCCTCATAAAATTACTACAGATGTACTAATAAAATGGGCTGACTCTTTAGACAAGTCTAAATACCAGTTAGTTCCAATAACAGCAATGTTAGACTTAAATAAAGTTAAATAATTATAATAAAAAGCGAGAGTTTAATACTCTCGTTTTTTATAAACTATCGTAGCTTAACCTAAGAACCATAAAACTAGATAATTATTTTTAACTAAAAAAAGCTTATTAAATGACTATCTGTTATGTCATTCAATAATCAGAGACATTCAATAAAGTTTTATACAGATAAAAATCTAATTATATAATGTCTGTTTCTTAGGTTAAATGACTAACTATAAATATTTATGAGAATAATAAAAATTTAAAAGGGAGATTTTGACAATGAACAAAACAACTAGTTTATATAGACCTTGCATTGGTATAATGGTAATTAACCAGTCTGGCAAAGTTTTAGTATGTCGCAGAGCTGACCTACCAGAATCAGAAAGCGCATGGCAAATGGTTCAAGGTGGCGTTGATGAAAATGAAGCCCCTATTTGTGCAGCTTTTAGAGAATTAGAAGAAGAAACTAACATTCAACGTCAAGAAGTTGAAAGAGTTGATCTATGGGAAGAGTTCCAGTACTATGATTTCCCATTTGAACAAAAAACGCCTTATTCTGAGTATGTCGGACAAAAGCAACAATGGCTTATTGTTAAATATTTAAAAGACGATAACTCGATAGACCTTAGAAAGGCAAAAGATAAAGAGTTTGACTCTTATAAATGGATTACTATGTCTGAAGCTGTAGATTTAATCTGGCAGCCTAAAAAGCCGATTTACAAGCGTTTAGCAACTCGCTATAAGGAACACTTAGCAATTTAAACAAAAAGACCTCTAAATGAGGTCTTTTTTATAGATTAGTTGTAATAGATTGCTTAATATAAACTGTACATGCCGTATCAGATGAGCATGTATATCTAACATTTTTAGTATCATCATCATCTTCCTTATCTATTTTTTGCTCAACGGCTTTAACAAGAGATTTACTATGCCACTGACTAGAAGTCCAAAAAGAGCATGTTTCCCCAGCCCCCATCGTAACACAAGTGACTCTAGATGCCCAATCAGTATTTTTACCATAATTTAGACCAATTACTGTCGCATCAGCTATTAGCAAATATCTAGTAGTGCTTTTAGGTAGCGGAGTATAAGGGCCTTTCCAACCTGCAATACTAGGATCAACTAATAGCTTATCTAACTGAAGGTAATCCTTGGCAATCCCATAAGGCAACTCACCTGTGTCTAAATAATAGGCTTCAACTGCTTTTGTAACTTCAGCATGAGTTGCGATTAAACTTGTTGCCTTCGCATCTTGAATTGCAGAATACAATGCTGCACCTGATATTACTGATAATGCGCCAAAGATTGCTAAAGCTATTCTAGCATCAAGCCCGAACATGGCACCTTGGGAAGTTTTAATCTGACTCGCTTGATGACCTTCGACTAACCTAAAGGTAAGTCTACGGAGCCTCGCTAAAAACAATCCCCCGGATTGTTTTCCTAACACTCGAGCTTCAAGCCCGAACATCGCTCCTTTTTTGAATATTTTTAACATGGTTTTCTCCCTAGCTAACTTTTAATGTGATATTTTGAAAATATTACATTAAAAGTTATCTGTAATTACGATCTTGCGAGTTTCCTCAAAGTAATCAATTGAAATATCAACACCGTGAATTTCTTTTACTCTTTGTTTAATAAATTCGAAGAATTCAAATAATGTTGTTTCAGCACTTACATTCCATTTTTCATCAGCAATTTGTTTATTATGAGTTGCTAGTTTCCAGTCAACTTTCCAAGTTCCGATCATTGGTTGAACATCTGATAAAATTTCTAACAGAATTTCATTTACTGATTTATCATCTTCTTTTAATAATAATTGAACATTAGCTAATGTTGGCTCTTCATCAATACCAACACCTACAACTCGAGCTACTTTACCTTCAAATGCTGGCTGCATGTTATTTTGTAGCTCTTGATATACTTTTTGCATATCTTTATTAAATACTTTATCAGCTTGAGCATGATAAGCTAAAGTATCTGCTTGAGTTTGCAGTCTTTGAGCTTTACGCTGTAGAGTTTTCTTTTGAGAAATTTCTAATGCTTGAGCTAACTTTTCATCAACTTCGATATTTTCAGCAAGTTTCATCATTGCTACATAACGAGCATTTTCAGCATCTTGCTCTGCTTGGGTTAAATCTTCTGCAATATATTTATTTGCCTGCTTAGCATTTAAAGCTAGTTTTTCATTATCTCGTTTTAGAACTAAAGCTAATTGAGCATAGTCTTCAACTCTTTTTTCTAACATAGCTAATTTATCTTCATAGCTATTTGAGTCAATTGTTTTTGATTTTTTAAGAGTATTAATCTCTTTTTCAAGCAGTGCTATTTCTTCTGTTTTAGAAACTAACTCTTCCGCTAACATTTGCTTATATTTTTCAGCTTTTGTTGCTTTATGATTTAAAATATCAACTTCTTCAGCTTTTTCTGTCTCTGACTTTTCAATTTCTTGACGAGCTACAGCTCTTGCTTTAGCCATTGCTTTTTCGTTTTCTTTAACAATGCTTTCTTTAAGAATTTCTTCAAATTTAGCTTGTTGTGGGTTTGACATTTTTTTATCTTCAAACTCGTTATACTCAACCTCTAGCATACCCATTTGATCATACTGTTTTGTTGCTAAATCTTCATTTGCAGAAAAATCTGATGAACTATCAGATAAAACAGTAGCTAGTTTTGCTGTTTTTTCAATATTATTAAGCTTTGATAGATTACCGTATTTATCGTTAAAAGCAATATCAATTGAAGGGTCTGCGGCACGTGCATGAATATCTTGACGTCCATCGAAAACAATTTCAGCAGCATTACATGGCTTTTGAGACCTGTCAAAGATATATGAAGAATCAGACATTGATGATTCTACTGTAATACCAATACCTACTCCGCCTTTACAATCTGATATTGAACCATCTGTATCTGTAGCATAGCGCTTACCGATAAAGTCTGCCTTTGCAATAACAACTCCTGTTTCATAGTTTAAAGTTACAGGATCAACTTCAGCTTCTTGTTTTGCACAAGATGCCATAGTTAGTAAAATTAAAGGTAATGGATATATTTTTTTCATTAGCTATCACTCACAATTAGTACACGTTTTTCTTTAAATACTCTAAAGTATAATTTTACACCATTATAATTAATAATGTATTTTTTAACATTTGAAACAAATTCACCAAAGTTAGTTTCAACATCTAAACTGAACTTTGTATAAAGTAAAATTTCGTTTTCTTTTTTTAGTTTCCATTTTAGGTTCCAAGGACCAGAATGAACGGCTGCATTATTAACTGCACGTAACATTAAATCTTCAAATTTTTCATTTTCAACATGAACTGTAATCGGTGCATCTTCTAAAGAAACCCATTTACTTGCAGGTAACATACCTTCTTGTTCAGCTGAATAATACTGTGTTAAAGCCTTATTTTGATCTTCATACATATTTTCAACAACACCACGAATAGTATTTTCTTTTTCACGCTCTCTGGCTAATCTTGCTTCTTCAAATGCTAGTTTATTTTCATAACTTGTTTTCATTTCTTTAAAGTATCGAGATTGCATTTGTGTATTATCATCAATTTTAGCAGCAATCATTCTAAATTTACGTTTAAAATCTGCATTTTCAGAACTCATAGCTTTTGTTTCTAAATTAATTTTATCTTGAGTTTCTTTACCCATTTCAACAAACGCATCTGTTGATTCTGTAATTTGTTCAACCATTGAACTTAAGTGTTCAGTGTTATCTTTATGAGCCTGTAGAAATTGTTCTCTGTTTTCATCTTGAGTTTTTACAAAATCTCTTCTTTGTTTTTCATTAATACGATTAAATTCACGTCTTTGACGGTCTTCTCTAACATTCATTTTATCAAGCATTGCATATTGCATAGCCTCTCGACTTACTAAGTCTTGTTTAGCAAGTGGCTTTGTATCTTTTACTCTTTGCATTGCAATTTTGCTTTTTGTTTTATAGCTATTTTGATCAACTTCTGTTGTTTTTGAAGCACAAGAAGTTACCATAAATATTGATAAAGCTAATAAAATTTGATTTTTCATAGTATATTTTCCTTAAATTTCTACACTATAAGCATAAAATAATTAGAGTTAAATAGCAATACTGACTGTTATTTAGCAACAACAATTGTGGCAATAGAGCAACAAAAAAGACGCCATAAGGGCGTCTTGTTCTATTATATAAAATTATTATCGAATAACTATGGGTTTATAACGAGCTGAAACATTAAAATAAGATTTAACGACACTTGCTAAAACAAGGCAATTTAGCATAAATGCAAAAATAAGCCACAAACTCACCTGCTCAAGGTTATACTCTGTAACTTCCATTCTATAACCTCCAGCCAGAAAGTCATCTATAGATCGTTGCATAAAATATGCTTCAACCGGGGCGTACTCTATCACTCTGGATCTATACTCTAAAGAATATAGCTTGGCTGCAATATTTGTATCATTAGTTACCTCTACCGTTTCGCCAACTATAAACATCACAAATAAAGGAGGATAAGATGAAGCGATAACATCTTTCATGTCCAAAACCTGTGATGCCCTGGCTTGCTTAACATATTGATATAGCACAGCTTGCTGGTCTAAAGCTTTTTGATATGGCTTAACAACATATTGTTGATAATCACCATATGATAAAAAGTCTCCGTGAGAAATCGCCATCTCCAAATTTTCAGTAATTTTCTCAATAGAATACTTTGAGTTTCTATCATAAGTAAGCAATTCTGAATAATGCATATCAACAGTACTACTATGAAGTTGAGTATATGAATTTTTCAGACTATTAATTTTTGAAGAAAACCCGGCAACCGGCTTTATCACTAAAAGTGCCAATAGAATAACTAAAAATACAACACTAACCAACACCATGACCACACCTTGAGCCTTATGCTTAAAGTATGGCAGGCTCAACAATAGCCATAGAATAAAAGAACATAGCCCTGCATGAAACCAAGAGTATAAATCAAAATAATAAATTAAAACATAATTCATTACCATCACCAATCCAAAGCATAGAGCTGTTAGATTGTTCTTAAACATATAAAATGTATTTGAAAACATGAGAATCTCCCCTAAAGAAGCAAAAGTATTGAGCCTAATATAATCATTTAATTACAATTTTTCTAGTATTAAACACAAAAAAGCCACCCTTTTGGGGTGGCTTTTTTCATTTAAAACTATTTTGTTCCAGATTCTAAAATTGAAAACGTTTCTGTTTTTATATCAATTTCAGCCATTGCACCGTAAGGAACTACCATTTGAGGATCTGTATGTCCAAAATTAGCATTAACAAGAACAGGTATATCTAAGCCCTCCTCTTTTAAAACATCTATTACAGCCTGATATTGTTTTTCAACATATTTAGGGTCATCATCTCCTGGACGACCTATAATAATACCTGCCAAATTGGCTAAAATTCCACTTGCTGCGTAATTTCTAAACCACCACTTAATAAAGCATGCTTCTGGATTATCCTCTGATGTTTCAAAAAACAAAATTGCATCTTTAAAGTCAACTGATTTAGGAAATAAATCTGTCCCTTTCATAAACTCTAAAACCTCAACACAGCCTCCTATTAAACGCCCCTTAGCATTTTTAGAGCCGTGAATTATTTTTGTTGGAAGCGCTAGTTTTAAATCTCGAGTACAATCTAATAATAATTCATCGTTCCAATTATGCTGTTTAATAATATAACCATCATTATTGTTATCAACTAGACCGATAACGTCATTAGAAAATAATGTTTTTTCTACAGACTTTTTCATAAATGGTATTAGCCCTCCATTTTCTGCAAAGCCAGCCATCATCGAAGGCCCATAATAACTACGAACCCCGGCCTTTAAGCACATAAAGTGAGAAATTGTTGAATCACTATAACCTATATAAATTTTTGGATTATTGCGAATCACCTCAAAATCAATATACGGCAACATTCTAATAGAATCATCACCCCCAATAGCTGAGATAATTGCTTTAATTTCTGGATTTTTAAAAGCAGCCATTAAATCTTCAGCTCTTTTTTGAGGAGAATTATAAACTTCTTCAGCGCTTGCTGTTGCAAAAGGCATAACAATACATTTTACGCCAAAGTTTTCTTCTAATTGCTTTACTCCATAGTTAAATTTTTGAGGGAAAGATGCCGGACCTCCCCAAGACGAAGCAACAATTGCCACATTATCACCCTTTTCTAATTTTTTAGGAATTATTAAATTATCTAACATCTAGACCTCCTTTTTTACACATTTAGTAGTTTAACTCAGAAAAGAGAGATCTGTCAACAAAGCAAAAAAAGCCACCCATTAAAGAGTGGCAAAAAATCGAAGAGGGAGGTTATTCTGTTACTTCTTTATTTCGCTGAATCACTTTTTGCCAAAATAAAACAAATAGTAAATTAATAAAAATAACAGAAAACAGTATAATGTTAATAAGTTGTGTATCATAAGTAACCGGTTCAAGCTTTTGATGTTTCCAGATATTACTTTTATAAACAGATCTGTAAACTGCATAAGCATAA
>DMEM01000022.1 GCA_003450915.1 Alphaproteobacteria bacterium | reverse complement strand
ATATTAATCATCTATAGGACTACAAATTTCTACTAAAACATCTTGAGGTGTTAAAATATATGAAACTTCTTGTCCCCACGGTTTTATTGAAACTTTTTTAAGTTCTTTTGCCCCTTTTTCTAGAGCTTTATTATGAGTTAGACCAACATTATCAGCAATTAAAGCCAATTCCACCGAAAAACCTTTTTTCATCGATAACTCTGTGTACTTATCACCAAAATTATCATTTGCAAGACTATAACTAGCAAAAGATAAGACTGTTTGCCCTGTTTCTAACTCTCCATAATCTCCATCTGGAGTAATAAACTTTACTTTAAAGCCAAATGTATTCACAAAAAAATCCAATTCTGCTTTTACATCCTTAACATAAACTATTGTATAACCAAATTTAACCATAATTAATTCCTTTTTATTGAACATCTTATTATATTATAAGATATGAACATGAACAATAAAAAACAGCGTTTAATATACTGTAAACGCTGTTTTTTATCT
Organism: Alphaproteobacteria bacterium; assembly: GCA_003450915.1. Lineage (GTDB taxonomy): Bacteria > Pseudomonadota > Alphaproteobacteria > UBA1280 > UBA12223 > UBA12223. The sequence continues at coordinate 2,783 of DMEM01000022.1, read as the reverse complement.
TATCTCTATATTTTTACTGTTTGATAATTTCTTGCTTTTTCATAGCAATCAAAATAGCACTGATAGAAGTTGGTGTTACACCGCTAATATTACCAGCAGCAGCAATTGTAGCTGGCTTAAAGGCATTTAGCTTTTGACGAACTTCATTTGATAAACCTTGAACAGCATCAAATTCGAACCCTTCAGGAATTTTAATATTAGCTGACTCTCTGAATTGTTTAATATCATCTTCTTGACGCTGCAGATAGCCATCATAATGAGCAAGTGTTTCAATTTCTTGTAAAGCTTGAGTAGAATAGTCATTTAACTCAGGAATTAACTCTAAAAGCGTATTTAAGCTAATTTGAGGACGTTTTAGAGCATTAAATACTGTAATACTCTCTTTCATGCCACCAGATAGCTCAGAGATTGTTTTAGCAACATCTGTCCCTACTTTAATTTTCCAAGTGTTTGTAAATTCTTGAGCTTTTTCTAATTCTTGAACTCTTTGTTTATAAACAGCTAATCTTTCAGCATTACAAAACTCTCTTTCTGCTGCTTTTGGAGTTAGTCTTAAATCAGCATTGTCTGCTCTTAAAATCAGTCTATATTCAGCACGTGAAGTAAACATTCTATATGGCTCTGAAGTTCCTTTAGTTACTAAGTCATCAATTAGAACACCAATGTAAGCATCTGCTCTATCTAAAATAAACTCTGCTTTACCTTGAGCTTTAAATGAAGCATTTAAACCAGCCATTAAACCTTGAGCTGCTGCTTCTTCATAACCAGTAGTACCGTTAATTTGGCCTGCTAAGAATAAATTCTTAATTTTCTTTGTTTCTAAAATATGAGTTAATTCAGTTGGATCAACATAATCATATTCAATAGCATAGCCAGGTCTTAGGATTTCTGCATTTTCTAAACCTTTAATATTTTTAATAATCGCCATTTGAACATCAACAGGTAAACTTGTAGAAATACCATTTGGATAGTACTCAATAGAATCTGAACCTTCAGGCTCTAGGAAAATTTGATGAGCTGTCTTTTCAGCAAATCTAACTACCTTATCTTCAATTGAAGGGCAATATCGTGGACCTATTGAACTAATTTGCCCTGAATACATTGGAGATCTATCTAAGTTTGCTCTAATAACATCATGAACATCTTCATTTGTATATGTTGTATAACATGGTAGTTGTTCTTGAGTAAGCTCTTTTGTCATAAATGAGAAACCTTGAGGATTATCATCACCTGGTTGAATTTCAAGCTGTGAAAAATCAATTGTTCTACCATCTAATCTTGGAGGAGTTCCTGTTTTTAAACGACCTAGTTTTAAGTTATATTCAGCTAAGCTATCAGATAATTTATAAGCAGCAGGCTCACCAGCACGACCACCTTTTTGTTTATTTCCACCAATATGAATTAAGCCTGATAAAAATGTACCTGTTGTAATAACTACAGATTTTGCTTTAAACTTCCAACCAGCTGCAGTAACTACACCTATAACAGCATTACCATTAACAACTAAGTCTTCTACTAAAGACTGCTTGATTGTTAGGTTTGGAGTTTCTTCTAATTCTTGTCTTACATATTCTCTATATTTAAATCTATCTGCCTGAGCTCTTGGACCACGCACGGCAGGTCCTTTAGATGCGTTAAGCATTCTAAATTGAATACCAGCCTTATCAGTCATCCTCCCCATGATACCATCTAAAGCATCAATTTCTCTAACCAAATGACCTTTTGCTAATCCACCAATTGCTGGATTACATGACATTTGACCAATTGTATCTAGGTTACCTGTTAATAACAATGTTTTTGCGCCTGATCTAGCTGAAGCTGCTGCAGCTTCTGAACCTGCATGACCAGCACCAACAATAATAACATCAAACTCTGCTGTGTAATTCAATTTCATATTTCCTTTTATCTGTAATAACTTGAAACTACAAGATACTATTTAAAACTAAAAAAATCAAGTTATTGTGCACATTTTTTTAGCACATCTTAAATCTTATTTTTATATAAGACTTGATTATATTAATATTTAAATTATATTAAAAAAACTATTTATTTATTTTTTGAGGGTAAATCCTATGCACCCAACAATTTCTACCATACAAAAAAATTATGTTTCAACAAACCTAAACAAAGTAGAAATAACAGAATATGATAAAAGAAACATTACTGAATTTCTTTATCGCTTTTTTAACCAGCATGGCCAGTATATCTCTAAGATTAATATTCATATTGAAGAAGGAGAACTACTAAATGATCCTGATTTTAAAATCTATGAGGCACACATGCAAATGGAAATGCAAGATCAGCTTATCACCATCGACTGGGAAATTGATACTGTTGCACCATCAGGAGTAAAAAAACTGACTAGTAATTTAATTATAACAGCTATTACATCAGGAATGTTTAACTGCCTTTATATAAATGATAAAAAACCAAACTGCGTTGAACAAACACTAGATTTACTAATGTTTGAAATGCCTGGGCATGATTATATGTTAGTAAATAATGATCACGAAGAGGTATTTCAACAAGCAAGTGAGGTTGGCAAGCAGGTTAATATATTAAAATCTAAAGGCGATTACAATAAAGCTTTAGAACTCGCCAATAAGCACCGCTTAAACTTATATCGTCAAATTAATAGACTTAATAACTTCAAATTAAAAGAAGATTATGGTTTACAAACTATTAACAGAGATGAATCTCTTGCACTTCCAAATCCAAGTAATTTAATCAATAAAATTACAGATAGTATTCAAAATTTACTAAAAGCGGTTAATAAACCTGAT